>JANOBL010000464.1:0-1729 GCA_031411635.1 Betaproteobacteria bacterium | reverse complement strand
GTAGGCGTGATCGGACAGTTGGGTGAAGCTGACCTGCTTCTCCTCCAGGTCGGCGTGGGAGGCGAACTTTTTCTCGGTGCTCATCGGCAACTCCTGGGCTGGAACAGGGGGGTGAATTGGGTGGTGGCCGGCATGGTCGGCCAAAAATTCGTGTTTGACAAACTGGTTGGCGAGTCTAGCGCCGTTGTTCGCCATTGGCAAATAAATTCATCTAAAACTAATTTTGGACCGAGTGGCAGATGACTGCGACGGTGGCTCTCTCAGCGCAGGCCCGCCCGCCGCAGCCGTGCCCGCAGCGTCTCGATCTCGGCCAGCAGGTCCATCACAACGGCTGCGCCTTCCAGGCCGATGCCCAGCTCGCGCGCCAGGCGCAAGGCGGTTCGGGCTTGTGGCAATGACTGGCCGCTGAAGCGCCAGCCTTCAAGGCCATCGCCGGTGGGCTCCAGCAGGCCTTCATGCACCAGCGCCGCCAGTTGGTCCGGGTTGGCACCGCTGGCGCGGCACAGGGCCGCAAACGTGAAGACCATGTGTTCTTCCACGACGATGCCGTCGATCCCACCGCCCGGGTGTTCAGCCATGGGGTTTTGCCTCTGTTGTGGCGCGGGGATTGAAGTTTGGAAAAGCGCGCGCCAGCGCTCGGTAGGCCTCCTGGGCGGCCTCGGAATCTGGCGGCGGCAGCGCGATGGCCAGCACCGCGTACAGGTTGCCAGCAGGCGTTGCGGCGCCGGTGCCTGCAGGCACGCCCGGCAAGCCCTTGCCTCTCAATCGCAGCTTGCGGCCGGCCCCCGAACCGGGCGGAATGTTCAGTTGCACCTCACCGTCCGGCGTGGGCGCAGTCACCGTGGCACCGAGCGCGGCTTCTGACGGCGTGACTGGCAGGTCAATGCTGACATCGCGGCCGTCCAGCCGAAACCCCGGATGCGGCAGGAAGTTGATCTCCAGATACAGGTCGCCCGCCGGCGCGCCGCCGTGCCCGGCCTCGCCCTGGCCGATCAACCGCAAGTGCTGCCCCTGGCGCACGCCTTTCGGAATATTCACTTCTAGCTGCCGGCTCTGCAGCGTGACATGCCCCTGGGCGTCGGCAACCGGCACCCGCAGCAACACCGTGCGTTGCGCGCCACGGTAGGCGTCCAGCAGGTCGATCACGACCTTGGCATGGTGGTCACTGCCTTGGTAGGCTTCTGCGTGGCCAGCGCTGCCGCCAGCCTGACGCCGGGCGCCTTCACCACGCTGGGCGCGGCCGAACAGCGACTCGAAGAATTCGCTGAAGTCAGCACCCCCACCCGGCGTGGCGCCCGCATCGCCAGCGTTCCCAGGCCCACGGCCGCTGAACTCGAAGCCGCTGTCCCAACCTGGCGGTGGCTCGAACGCCTGCCCACGCTGGTGCCGCTGGCCGATGTCGTCATAGGCTGCGCGGCGCTCGGGGTCGATCAATGCCTCATGCGCCTCGGCCACTTCCTTGAAGCGCGCTTCGGCGTTGGCTTCCTTGCTGACATCGGGGTGGAACTTGCGGGCCAGCTTGCGGTAGGCGCGTTTGATCTCGTCCTGCGTCGCACTGCGTGCCACCCCCAGCGTGGCGTAGTAGTCTTTGAATTCCATGGTCGTGCTTCCTCGCGGGCGACCGTAGGCCTTGCCGGCAGCCGGGTCTGTGCGGCGCCGCACCCAGCGCCACGGCTGCTGGTCTGCTCAGAGCTTGAGAAGGAATCCAAAGCGCCCGCGCCGGGGTGGC
>JANOBL010000463.1:0-10447 GCA_031411635.1 Betaproteobacteria bacterium | reverse complement strand
GACGAGGTCACGCGCTATCAATCGGTTGCGACGACCGGCGAGCTGATCGACTACAAGGTCGACACGAGCAATCTCACCTACACCTACACGATCACCGAGAGCCAGTTCGGGCTGGCCGGCACGACGGGCAAAGGCACGCTGAAGAAGAACGCCGACGGCTCGTACACGCCATCTGGTGCGCCCGACGGTCGCGTGGTCGTCCTGTCCAACGGGCTGCTGTTCGGTGCCGTGCGCGAGCGCTTCGGTGCAGACCTCGTCACGGCGGCGATCGTCGGCCTCAAGGACCCGTTGACGACGATCACCGCGCCCGCGGCCGACTACAACTACGTTCAGAGCGGCTGCGCGTCGGCTGTGTGTTCGGTGTCGCACGGCAGGTTTCGCATCTAGCCTGCCGGCGCGTGGACCTCCTGCCGCGACGGCAACCTCGCCGCCGACGCGTGCACCGGCTCAGCCACCAACGGCACGCTTGAGTCGCGCGGCAGCGGCCTGTGGCGGTTGAAGAACAAAGACGGCACCGACATTGGCACCGCCATGGGCTTCAACGCCGCCGGGCAGAACGTGCTCATCGTCGACCTGAAGGATCAGCGAACCGGCGGATTCGGCATCGGCAGGCTCATCGGCGGCCAGCAGTTGGCCATGTCACTGACCAAGACCGAGAGCAGTTGGATCGCCGCTACCGGCTCTGGGCATTGGCTTGAGTTCACGGCGAGCGGCAGCGACATCTTCATCTCGCAGATCGACTCGCAGCCGACGAACCTCAGCCTGACCTTCAACGCCAACGATCCGTGGACCGGCATGGTGACGACCGCCTGGGGCGAAGTCGGTTTCATGGCCAGCGCCGGCATCTACATGCTGGCGACCCCTGCCGGTGACATCGAGCTGGGCGTGAAGCTGCGCTGACAGGCGTGACACTCAGCGTTGATGAGTCGTCAGCACAGGTTTGCGGCAAGAGGAAGCGGGCGGTGGCCGCTCGTCCACGCTGTGCAGACAGTCTCGAAGACTGGAGCGCCACTGAAAGGCTGGTTTCTGGGTACAGCGGCCGGTTGCCCCGACGGACGACGAAACGCAGGTCACGGCGGCAGCGGTCGTGGACACCGGCTGCGACGCGCTGATGCGCGACCTGGCAGTGGCCATCGACGCCAACCCCGTCCTGCGCCATGGTCGAGTTGGCCCTGGGCCACGCCCAATGGGCCGCTACCGGCGCGGTGGTGACCCGCCCGCTTTACGCCGTGCTGCACACTGAAGGCCTCCTACTGGTGGGCCGGCCGGCCAAGGCGCGTGAGCTGCAGATGCCGGGGCCGGCCCTGCGCGCGACACTGGCGCTGGCGCCGCTGTGGGCGGCGGCCGGGCGGCAGGTGCACGCCGCAGCGCTGCTGGACGGCTGCCTGGGCGCCGTGACCGAGGGCACCACCACGCACGATGTGGTGCAGGCGCGGGCCTTGCGCCTGGGGCTGGCCGCACAGGCGGCGCCGGACCGGCCCCGAGCGCGATCAGCCTCCGGTCTCCACCCAGGGCCGGTGGCTGTCATTCGGGGATGGGCGCCATGCCCAGGCAGGGCGAATTCCGGTTCGTGACACCGGTGCCGGTGACCGGTCGGAACCAACCCTCCAGCACACGCTTGAGCCGGGTTTCGATCGGCGGGTGGACGCCGTCTGCCGGGTCAGAGTTGTGCTTGCGGAAGTAGCTTTCGATGTCGTCGGTGCTGCCTTTCAGGCGCTTGCTGTCTTCGCCCACCGGCGTCTTCTCGTTGAACACCAGGCGCGCCACCAGGCAGCCGGCCAGGCGGTCGGCCTCCAGTTCCTGCCGCATCGTGATCGGCGCAGCGCCGATGCGGGTGTGGTTCAGCAGGTGGTGCGCCAGTTCATGGGCCAGCACGATGTACTTGCCCAGGCGTTCGCCGCTCGGCATCTGCCGGTTGTCAAAGCCGGCGGCGTAGTAGACCTCCAGCGTGTCCCGGCCACCGCGCCGGGTGCGGCGGGCATAAGCGTCACCGGTGTCGGCCTTGTCCAACTTGAACACGGTGAATTCGACCTTGTCGTACGGCGGGATCATCGCCGCCAGCACATGCACATCGCTCTTGATGGTGGCCGAGGCCTCGCCCTTGCCCAGACGGTCGAAGTCGGGCGGCGGCTGATCGCTCCACATCTGGCCGCCGTCCCGGTTGTCGTTCTGCGCGAAGCACGGCAGGTGGCCGCCCAGGCCGAGCGCGGCCAGGGCGAGGATGGAGCAGGGGCGCCGCAGACGGCCCCAAGTGCCAGCCCAGCGTGATGCAGCAGCAGTGGTCATGGCGTGTCCTGTTGGTGGAAGGGTCAAGGCCTGCCCGCCGTGCCGGGTACAGCCTGAGTCGGCTGGCAGAGGCGGGCGAGCCGGGAGAGCGGCGCCTGGGGCAGCGGCTTGTCACAGCGCACCCGAAAGCCGTTGTATTCACGCCGCAGCCCCTGTTCGAAGCGGGTGCGGAATGCGCTGCGCACATTGATGGGGTAACTGGAGAACGAGCCACCACGCGCCACATGGGCCGCGCTGTCGGCGGCGGGCAGGCAGCTGCTTTCGCTGCTGCCGTCGAACTGCTTGACCCAGGCCGAGCAGGTCATCTCATGCACGTTGCCGGCGGTGTCGTAAAGCTGCCAGGGGTTCGGCACATGGCCACCGACCGGCCTGGACCGGTCTTCGGCTTTCGCCTTGTCGCAGCCAGAACAATGGGCATGGCCCACAGCGTCGCCGTCACCCCACCAATAGGCCGTGGTCGACCCCGCGCGGGCCGCGTATTCCCACTCGGCCTCGGTGGGCAGCCGGCAGTGCTGGCCTGGTGTCTGCCGGCCCAGCCAGTCGGCATAGGCCTGGGCCTCCTGGATGGTGATGTTGACCACCGGCTGCCGGCCGCGCCCGCCCAGGGCCGTGGCGGGATAGGCCATCGGCTTGCCCGCGGCCTGCGCACGCCAGACGTAGTAGTCGTACTCGTCGTAAGTGACCTCGTACTGGCCCATCGCAAAGCCTGCGGCGATCTGCACGCCGGGCCGGCCTTGCAGGCCGTAGATCTCGTCGATCTCAGCCTGCTGTCGGCCCATCGGGTGCTGGGTCACGTAGGCCGCATCCTGCTCGCCCATGTTGAACACACCTGCCTGGATCGGCACCAGCACCGGCAGCGGTGCATAGCCGGTGCGAAAGCACTGCAGCGTGCGCATGGCATCTACCGGCAGCGCGTTTTTTTGCGCCCAGACGAAGGCGTCGGCAAACAGCCACACCGCCGCCATGCTCACCAGGGCCAGCAGCCCCAGCCCGGCCGACAAACGCCGGCTGCGGCGCAGCCGTGCCTGGGCCAGCGCCGCTGCCTGCTCGGCCTGCGCCTGCTGTTGCAGTGCCTGGGCATGCGCCTGCAGTGCACGCCGCCGGTTGCGGCTGTCCATCACCACCCGGGTCAGCACGTCGTGCGTGAGTTCCAGGCGCCGCACACCAAAGCGCTCATCCAGGCGCAACAGCCGGCCGGCCACCAGGGCATCGATGGCGGCGGCCGTGATGCCGGGCAGGGCCAGCGCGTCGTCGTGGGCAAAGCTGTCGCGGAAGCCGGCCGCGGTGATCAGCTCGTCTTCGATGAAGTGCCGCACGCGCACGTCCAGCCCCTGTAGCGAACGTTCGTAGAAGCCGACCAGGATCTCGCGTTCGGCGACGGCCAGCAGGCCGGCTTCGATGGTGGCCGCCTGCGCGGCCTGGCGGCGCAGGTTCAGCTCGCTGCAGATCACGCTCAGCAGCGCCGGGTCGACCTCGACACGCTCGGCTTCGTCGGCCGCCGGCGCCTCGGCCCGGTTGCGCCAGGCCAGGCCGATGATGCGCTGGGCGACATCTGCATCGACAAGATCACCGCCGCTGGCCACCACCGCCTGCGCCTGCGCGCCGTCCATCGGCAGCAGGCGGAAGCGGTTGCGCATCAGTGACGGCATCAGCGTGCGCAGGCCTTCGATCTCGGCCAGGAAATCCTCGCGGAAACTGATCAGCACCTTGCAGCCGCGGCGCTCGAAGTCGAAGCCCTGGCCGAGCGCCGGGTCGGCGTCGAGTTGGCGGCGCAGGTCTTCCGACGGCCGGTCTTCGACGAGGTCGGCAAGTTCCTCGGCAAAGGCGCGGCTGGTGGCGCCGAGCGCGGCGTCGGCGCGGCCCAGCGTGAACATCTCTTCGAACTGGTCGAACACCAGCACCGGCAGCAGCGGCCGGCGGCGCACGTTCCAGAACCCCGCCCCGGCACGGTGGAAGTAGGCCCACAAGGTCTCGCCCGGCGCTGCCGGCGGCGCCTGCACGCCGCCGGCAGCGCAGGCGGCGGCCAGCGCGTCCCAGACCTGCTGGCGCGGCGGCGCATCCGCCGCATAGGCCACGCGCAGGTAGACCGGCAGGTGCAGGTCCTCGCGCAGCCGCGGGAACAACCCGGCGCCGAGCAGCGACGACTTGCCCAGCCCCGAACGGCCGAACAGCACCGTCAGCCGCTCGCGGCGCACCAGCCGCGCCAGTTCGTCGGACTCGCGTTCGCGGCCGCGGAAATAGGCCTGGTCGCCCTCGGCAAACGAGGCCAGCCCCGGCCACGGGTTCTGGGCGTCGAGCGGCTGGCGCTCAGCCATGGCCGACGCGCTGCCGGTAGGCGACGAAGAGCTGATTCACGCGCGCGACGAAGCCGGCCTCGGGGCTGCCTGCGGGCAGGCGCGCGAAGTTGGCGGCATTGAAGCGCGCCGGCACCTTGGCCGCATAGGGGTCGGTGTCGTCGACCACCACCGGCACGATGAAGGGCTCGCCCGGCGCCATGCCCAGCGCCAGGTCGTCGGCGATGTTCCATTCGCGCCAGAAGTAGGCGCGGCTGCGCTCCTCGCGCTGGGTGTTGGCCGACACCACCGGGATGAACAGCGAGCAGTTCTGGATGCCCTGCAGGATCGACTGCGCCCAGGCGTCACCTGGCTTGAGTTCGTTGCGGTCCAGCCAGACGTCGATGCCGGCGGCATGCAGCGCGCCGGCCAGGCGCTGCGCGGCGTCGCCGTCGTGCCGCGAATAGCTGATGAACACCGCGCCATCGGCCGGGCCGCCCGTGGTGGGTGCCGCAGCCGGCACCGCCGCACCGGCCGGGTGTGCCGCCTGCCAACGCCGCGCCAGTTCGGCCACGAAGTGCTCGGTCTCCATCGGCACCACGCGGGCGCTGGGCCTGAAGGCGGCCAGGAAACCGGCCAGTTCGAGGTCGTCCGCGGCGGCGCGTCCAACCAGGATCTCGATCGTGTCGCCCTCCTGCGCCGACAGCCGTTCGCCCTTGGCGGTGCGCAGAAAGAAGCGCGCGGCCCAGTCGGGCATGCGGCAGCCGAGGATCAGCAGGTGGTTGTCACGCAGGGCGTCGAACAGCAGCTTCGGGCGCCGCGCGTCGTCCTGCAGGGCATGCATGAACTCGAGCCGGTCGTCGTCGCAGATCACGCTGTCGGGCGCCGAAGAGATGCGGCCGAGCAGGTGGAACACGGTGGGGCGCTGGGCCAGGCCGCGCGGCTGCGCGAGGTCGGCGCTGCGGTTCGGCGCGAAGCTGACGACCTCGGTGCGTGCGTCGCCGCCATGCCGCACCTGGTCGAGCGCCCGCGTCAGCAGGTCGTCGAAGGACACGCTGACCAGCAGGTCGAAGGCATCGATGGCGGCGAGGTCGAGCAAGGCCTGCGGCGGGGCGATGTCCAGTTCCTTCAGCAACTGCTGGATGCGCAGGTGCAGGTTCTCCTTGCGCCCGGGCTGGGCCCGCTGCCGGCGCACCACCTCGTCGATGCGCGGCTCGGCGCCGGCACCCGCCATGTTCACGCGCAGGCGCGCCGCCAGGCGCTGGGCGATCAGGGCTTCCAGCGGCAGCCGGGTGTCACCGTCGCTGACGAGCAGGGACCCGGCGTCGATGACCGGTATCACCCGGCGCTCTGCCATGTAGGCGAGCAGGTCGTCCCAGAACAGGTCGTCGAGGTCGTCGGCCAAGAAAGTCTCCTCGGTGCCGCATCGCCGCGGGCCAACGGGAATGTTGCAAACGCGCCGCGGGACATCCACGGTGCATGCCGGGCGAGGCGGTCCAGGGCTGCCGGCGCAGGACCGGCGGCACCGGCCTTGACGCGCTTTCGAAGCGTTCGGAAGCCGGGCAATGCATTGGGCGGTTCGGGTTGAACGAAGGGGTGGGCTCGTGCACCCACCCGGCAACCGGACGCCTGAAACGACTCGTAATTTCAGTATACGGTTGAAAGCAGCGGGCTCGACACCGGCCGCGCCCGCCCAACCGGCTGGGCCGCCTCGCGCCGCTGCCCGACCGGCGCCAGCACGACGCCAAACGCTGGGCCGAGAAACTGCAATGGCAGTTCTTCAGCGGCATGGACTACCACAAGCGGTGCACCAGGGGATACGTGCTGCCAGACGGTTGGACGGACACCCGACCCTGTGGGTACCGCGTCCAAGGTTCGCGCCCTTCCTCTCCCTGACGCGCCAGTTCGGCAGCAAGCCAATCTGTCATTCGGGCAGCCGGCGGGGTCGTGAGTCTTCTGCGACCAGATTGAACTGGCCCAACGCTGCCTGTCGCCACCGTCGGTTGATGGCCGGCAGTGTGAGTACGCGGCCTCGCCAGGAAGCTGACCGTCGGCCCCGCTGCTGCGGCGCCCCCCCTTATTTGACCGGCAGCTTCCGGGCCGCGCGGCGAACTCACAGTCCCGGCCAGCGGTTGCCAAAGAGCTGGCTTCAATCTTCACGCCAACGGTCAGCGCGGAGGACCGCATGACATGTGTTGACGGATTCATCCCACCCACATCGCCGCTCGATCTGCCGCTCGATCTGCCGGCAAGTGCCAAGCGCTACTGTGGCACAGCCAACTGCCGCATCACAGCCACGCCGTCCACCACAAACGGGTCGGCGTGGTAGTACAGCAGTTGGGCGCCTTGCGCCACCAGATGCGCCGCGTCCTGCTTGACCACCAACGTGCCCGCTGCCTTGCCGGCCGCGCGGACGCGCCGCAGCGTCTGGTCGACAAGATCGAGCACCGGCTGGGCACGCCGCCCACCCGCAGGCACGCTGGGTGAATAACCCATCGACTGCGACAGATCGCCGGGGCCGACGAAAAACAAGTCGATGCCTTCAACGGCCAGGATCGCGTCGAGGTTGGACACCGCTTCGACCGACTCGACCATGCCGATCAGCAGCTTGTTCGCATGGTCGTCGGGCACGGCATAGCGGAAGTGCTGCACCACCTCGCGCGCGATCTCGGCGTTGTGGATCAGCGGCACCATCAGGCCGTCGGCACCGGCGTTCAGGCAGCGCGTGATCGTCGAGCGCTCCTGGTTCTGCGGCCGCACGATGCCGAAGCCGCCGCCGTAGCGCGCCGCCTTGGCCATGTGGTGGATGTCCTCGAAGCTGGCCAGGCCATGCTCGCAGTCGATGAACACCGAGTCGGCGCCAGCGCGCACCAACTTTTCGCACAAGGTCGGTGAGACATGGTTGGGATTGACCATCAGCACCAGGGTGCCGCTGGCGATGCGTTCTTTCAGGGTCTTGCTCATGCGGGTCTCGTCTCGTTCACGGTTTGCCCGGCCAACCGTCCGGGGCGCCCATCCAACGGCTGATCTCGGTATCCGGCCCCTGGTCACGGGCGAAGGTGGGGCTGATCACGAGCTGCTCTATCGTCGTGCGCGGCGGCAGCGAGCAGACCAGCAGGATCGCGCGCGCCACATCGTCGGGGTCGACCATGCGCGCACGCTCGGCCGGGGTCGGTGGGCGCACGCGGGTGTCCATGATCGGCGTATTGACCTCGCCGGGCAGGATGGTGGTCGAGCGGATGTTCTGGTTGCGGAAGGTGGCGTGCAGAAAGGTCATCAGGTTGCTCACCGCAGCCTTTGCCGCGCCGTAAGGCGCACCGCCCAGCAGACCGGGGCGCACCGCCGCCAGCGACGAGACCGTCACCACCGTGCCGCCGCCCTTGGCCAGCATGCCAGGCAGCACGGCCTGGATCAGCGTATAGACGGCATTCAGGTTGACCGCGATCGTGGTATCCCAATCGTCGGGCTCCACCCACAGGACGTTGCGCACGCGGCTGGATGCGCCGGCGTTGTTGACCAGGATGTCGACAGCGCCGAGTTCGGTTTCGATCCAGGCCACCAAGGCCTGCAGCGCTTCACGCTGCTGCAGGTCGGCACAGCGCGCCCAGGCTGTGCCCCCGGCGGCTTGGATCTCGGCGACGACGTCGTCCAACAGGTCTTGGCGCCGGCCGGTGACGACCACACGCGCGCCAACGCCTGCCAGTCGCAGCGCAGTCGAACGACCGATGCCCGAACCACCGCCGGTGATCAGTGCCACCTGTCCGTTCAGCGCGCTCATGCGCCGGTCCAGCCGTAAGCGGCCCGCGCATGCGCCACGCTGACCAGGCCTTCGCGCAGATCGCTCTCAACCAGCTCGCGCGGCCGCTCCAGCGCATTGCCCCAACCACCACCGCCCGGCAGTTCGATCTCCAGCCGGTCGCCGGGCTCCAGCGTCAGCTTGCCCTTCGGGAATACGACCTCGCCGTTGCGCCGAACCGATCCGCGGCTGCCGTCACCACCACCGACGACGCCGAAGCACGGGTGTTTGACCCGTTCGGTCGACAAATAGATGTTCATCGGCCGGTCCGACAGGTTGCGCAGCACCGCATGTTGACCGAGACCGCCGCGGTACTTGCCGGCACCGCCCGAGTCGGGGATCAACTCCTTGCATTCGGTCAGCACCGGCACCGCCAGTTCGTACATCTCGATCGGCGTCACCTTGCAGTTTGACGGAAAGCTCAAGGTGTCCAGGCCGTCCATCGTCGAACGTCCACCCTGCCCACCATGAAAGTTTTGCGCACTACCGTAGGCGCGGCCGTCGGCGGTGTGGCCCTGGCAGTTGATGCCCCAGATCGGCGCGCCGCCGCTGTCGCCTTTCACACGGTCGGGCACCACGCCTTGCAGCGCGCGGAAGATCAGGCTGGGGATCACGTGGCCGACCAGGTTGCGCGCGGCGCCGGCCGCATGCGGGTGCGGATGCAGGATGCTGCCCAGCGGCGCTTCGTCGGTGATCGGCAACATGCAGCCTTCGTTGTTTGGCGTCTCCGGGTCGAGCAGGCATTTCAGCGCGTAGACGGTGTGTGCCACGCGGTAATGCGGCACCACGTTGATGCCACGCGCCACCTCGGGCGAGGTGCCGGCGTAATCGACGTGGATAGAGTCCTTGCGCACCTGCACGTCGACGCACAGCTTG
Source organism: Betaproteobacteria bacterium (assembly GCA_031411635.1). GTDB lineage: Bacteria > Pseudomonadota > Gammaproteobacteria > Burkholderiales > Burkholderiaceae_C > Pseudaquabacterium. The sequence goes on along the minus strand of JANOBL010000463.1, from coordinate 1,216 downwards.
ACGTCGGTCTCGAAGCCATCGATCGTGACCTCGGCCTTGTAGCTGCCCTGCGGCCAAGCGGCGATGGCCTTGCGCATGTGCGCTTCGGAGCGGCCGTGGATCGCCGCACCCAGGCCGTCGACATCGTCGAGGCCGTACTCGTCCATGAAGCGGGTCAGCTCGCGGCGCATCACCTCGTTGGCCGCCACCATGCTCTCGATGTCGCCGCGCACCTCGTTGGGCAGGCGCACGCTGGCTTCGATGACGGCAAAGACATCGGTGTTCGGCTGGCCGGCCTTGTAGAGCTTGAGCATCGGGATACGGATGCCCTCCTCGAACATGTCGGTCGAATCGGGCGACTGCGGCCGGCCGCCGATGTCGGGCAGGTGCGCAATGCTGCCGGCGTAGGCGACGATGCGGCCGTGCCTGAAGATCGGCGTCAGCATCACCATGTCGGGCAGGTGGCCGGTGCCGATGACCGGGTCATTGGTCGCGATCACGTCGCCTGGCGCCAAGGTTTCGGGCGGAAACGCCGGCAGGAAATGGTTTTGCGCGGCCATCGGCAGCGCGGTGATGAACACCGGAATCGACCAGGTGCATTGCGACAGCGCCCGGCCCTTGGCATCCAGCACAACGGTGACGTAGTCGTGGTTCTCGCGCACGATCGGCGAAAACGCGGTGCGGCCCAGCGCGCTGTCGGCCTGGTCGGCGATAAAGACCAGGCGGTCCCACATCACCTGCAAGGTGATCGGGTCGTTGAAGTCGGGTTTTTTCAGGCTCATATCGTCGTCCTATCGTCCTCAATCCAGCAACATGATCAGGTTGAACTGCGCGTCTAGCGAGGCACTCGCCTTCGGCCCGACGACGACGGTGGACTCGCGTTGTTCGATGATGGCGGGGCCTTGCACCACCACGCCAGGTGCGAGCGCGTAGTGGTCGTAGACGGGGGTGTCCACGTAGCCGCCCGCTTCGGCAAAGTACACCGGGCGGCTGCCCTTTTTCGGGTTGCGTTCGACTTTGGTTTCACCGCGCATGCTGCTGACCGATACGCTGCCCTTGGGCCCGCTGGCGCGGATGCGCCAGGTGATCACCTCGGCGTCGGTGCCTGAGACATTGCGGCCGTAGAGCTTGATGTAGGCGTCGTGGAAACGCACGAGCAGTTCGTCGAGGAACGACGGGGCGGCCGGGTTTCCCTCGGGTAGGGCCACCGATATCTCATGGCCTTGCCCGACATGCC
>JANOBL010000462.1:0-8572 GCA_031411635.1 Betaproteobacteria bacterium | reverse complement strand
TGTTGGCACCAGGCCCAACAGGCGATGAACCAGCGCTTGGGCCAGCAGCAGGTGCTGGCGCTGCATGCGCTGATCGATCAATCCATGGCGCTGCTGGCGCCGCTGCCGGCTGGAGACACCGATGAATGACGCTGCCAAAGCCTCCCGCCACTGGGGCCTGTGGGCCGTGCTGCTGGCGGCAGCCGGCACCTTTGCACTGACGATGGGCACCCGCCAGTCGATGGGGCTGTTTCTGAGCCCACTGAACAGCGCCACCGGCCTGGGCCTGGGCAGCATCAGCCTGGCGTTTGCGTTTGGCCAGCTCTGGTGGGGCCTGACCCAGCCGTTTGCCGGCGCGATGGCTGACAGGGTGGGCGCCGGCCGCGTGCTGGCGGTGGGGGTGCTGCTGGTGGCACTGGGCACGGTGATCACGCCGTACATGACCAGTACCGCCGGGCTGATTTTTGCGATCGGCGTGCTGTCGGCCGGGGGTGCCGGCATGGCCGGGCCGGCGGTGCTGATGGCCACGACGATGCGGTTGATCCCGGTCGAGCGGCGTGGCCTGGCCTCGGGCATCGTCAACGCCGGTGGCTCGGCCGGCCAGTTTGTGATGGCACCGATTGCCGGTGCGCTGCTGGTGGGCCTGGGCTGGGCCAATGCGATGCAGGTGCTGGGCTTGCTGGTGCTGCTGGCGCTGCCGGCGGCGTTTGTGCTCAGTGGCCTGGGGCCGGCGACGCCAGCCAGCGCTGCGGCCGCGGCCGCCAAGCCCTTGAGCACCTCGCAAGCCATCCGCATGGCCTTGCAAAACCCCAGTTTCCTGCTGCTGGCCGGTGGTTTTTTTGTCTGCGGTTTCCATGTGGCGTTTCTGGGCACGCATTTGCCCGGGGTGATCGCCTCGTGTGGCTTGCCGGTGCAGTACGGCGCCTGGTCGCTGGCGATGCTGGGCTTGTTCAACATCGTCGGCAGCGTGGCGATGGGCTGGGCGGTGGGGCGCTGGCGCATGAAATCGCTGCTGTCCCTGGTGTATGCGGCGCGGGCCGTGTGTGTGCTGGCATTTCTGCTGGCGCCCAAGACCGGACCGGTGATGCTGGTGTTTGCCGCCGCGATGGGGCTGACGTTTTTGTCCACCGTGCCGCCCACCGCAGGGCTGGTGGCCAAGTTTTTTGGCGTCGGCAACATGGCCACCTTGTTTGGCATCGTGATGCTGACGCACCAGGTGGGCGGCTTTCTGGGCGCCTGGCTGGGCGGCAAGGTGTTTGAGGCCACTGGCAACTTCAACCTGGTCTGGTACATCGACATCGTGCTGGCGGTGGGTGCGGCGCTGGTGCATCTGCCGATCCGCGAGGCGCCGCTGGTGCGTGCGCCGGCGGTGGCTTGATCCCTGGGCGGTGAAGCGCTAGGGCACAGTGCCCGGCACCTGCACCCAGGCCATGCGTCGGCGCAGCCGGGCCGCCGTGTCGGCATCCCCGGCTTGCTCGGCCCGCTGCGCCTGCACCCCCAGCCAGGCCAGCAAGGGCCGGCGCCAGCCCTGGGCCGATGCGGTATCCACAGCGGTAGCCAGCGTGGCCGGGCTGGCGCGGCCGGTTTGCAGCAGTACAGCGGCGGCCACCAGCCGCGACACCGGATCGGCGATGGCCCGCAGCGCTGCATCCAGTGGCTGGCCCACCAGGCCAGGTGTGGCCACGCCGCGCTGCGCCGCCGGCAGTAACGCCAGGTCTGACGGCGCCAGCCGGCCGGTCAGGTGTTGGGCGTAGGCCCGCTCGGCCGCCGGGGCATCGGCGGCCAGTGCGTCAAATTCGGTGCAGGGCATCAACACCAGGCTGGCCACCTGCGCGGCGCAGCGAATCAGCGCGGCGCGGGCCAGCAGGTCGATGCGGCCGGTGCGGGCCAGCTCGGTTTGAGCGCGGTCAAACTCGGCGGCCGCCACCCGGTTATCGCCGGTCAAGTAAGCCGCCACGGCCCGGTCCAGCGACGCATGGGCGTTGAGCTGCCAGTCCGGTGGCGGTGGGCCGCTGGCGCAGGCCACCAGCCCAGCCACCAGCCCCGTGATCAGCCGCCCGCTGCCGCTCATGGCAACTTCAACTCGGTATCGCGGGCAAACGGCCATTTGCGGTTGACCTCGTCCACAAGCTGCTGCACCTTGCGCAAGCTGGCGTCTACCTCGTTGCGCAGCGCACCCAGGTCGGTGCTGGCGCTGCGCGCATTGCCGGCGATGGCCTGGGCATCGGCCAGCACCGCGTCCACCCGCTTCAGCGATGTGCGGGCCTCGGCCAGCATCGCATTGAGCTGCAACACCGTGGCCCGGGTGTCGCGCAGCAGGCCGTCGGGGCCAAACACCTGCGCATCGGCCTTGACCGCCAGCGCATCGGCGCGGCCCAGCAAAGCGGTGGCGCTGGCCAGCAGGGCGTTGGTGCGGTCCAAGGTGCTTACCAGCTTGCCGGCATCGGCATCGCTGCCCAGCAGCAGGCCCAGCGCACCGCGTGGGCCGTTGAGCTTGTCGGTGGCGGCCTGCACATTGCGCAGGCTGCTGCCCAGCGGGCCATCGGCAGCGGTCAGCGTGCTGAGGTTTTGCACCAGCTCACGCGCGGCGGTCACCAGCTTGGGGATCTCGGCCGTGGCGTCACCGGCCAGCACCCGGCGCTCGGCACCATCGGGCAGTGGGGGATCGCTCAACTGGCCGCTGTAGGCGCGCAGGTTGGTATTGCCCACCAGGCCACGCACCAGGGTGAAGACGCTGGAGCTGCGCAGCCAGTGCGCGTCTTTTTGCGGCACCTCGATGATCAAGCGGGCATTGCCGTCGGCTGCCAGCTCGATGCTGCGCACCCGGCCGATCGCAAAGCCCGAGAAGGTCAGGTCCATGCCCACCGCCACGCCTTCGGAATCATCGGCCACCAGCACCAGGCGCTGGTGGGCCTCAAACGCGCCCCGGGCATACAGCAGGTAGCCGACGGCGCCACACACCAGCAAGGCCAGCAGCAACAGCAGCGCCAGGGCCTTGAGTTCCAGGTGGGCCACTTGCGGCATGGCCGGCGGCCTGGGCGTGTCAGGTGCGGCGGGAGGTGGTGCTGGATCGGTCATGGGCGCGGCGCAATGGCCAGTCAATAGTAGTTGCCCAGCAGCGACGCGGCTTCGATCACCAGCAGCACCAGCAGCATGCGCACCAGGGCTTGCAACTCGACCGGGCCCTTGCGGCGCGAGCGCACCGCGCCGTGCAGCACCGAGGCCATCGGGATCAGCGCGACCGCGATGCTGAAAAACCCCAGCTTCAGCGCAAAGATCAGGCTCACCGCCGGGTTGAACACCCGGCCAACGGTGCGGGTGTAACGCTCAAACCCGCCCAGCGTGAAACCGTGCACCGACACATAGGCCAGCAGCAGGCTCAGCCCACAGCTCACCGCCGCCAGCAAGGCCACCGCAAACATGCCGGCCAGCACCCGGGGCAGCACCTCTTGCCGCAGCGGGTCCAGGCCTTGTTGCACCAGGGCTTCAAAACCACCACGCCGGCGCAGCAGCGCGATGTCGGCACTGTTGGGCAGCGTTGCGCGCAGTGCGGCGTACAGCGCCGCAGTGAGCGGGATCAGCTCCAGCACCAACACCCGCACCAGCATCTCCAGCGCGTTTTGCGACAGGCCGTAGCTCAGCGCGGTGACCAGCACGATGCGAATCAGCACCAGGCTGAGCAGCGCCGACAGCAGCGTAAAGCCTGGCAGCAATGGGCCGCCGGCCAGGTAGACATGGCGCGCCAACGCGTGGCGGTGGCCGGGCTGGCGCCAGCTTGACGGGGCCATGGCCAGCACCAGCAGCACGGCGCCCAGCTTCAGCATCTGCCACCAGCCGTGCAGCCAGTCTTGCGCCGCCAGGCCACGCACCGCCAGCGCGCCGCGCCAGGCGGTGCCGGCCCTCATCGGCGGCGCAGCCGCAGCCGCAGTCCGGTCAAGGCCAGTCCCACCAGCATCAGCACCCAGCTACCCGGCTCGGGCACCGCCTGCACCGCGCGCAGCAGCAACTGGGTGTGGTCCTCGCCGTGAAACAACGTGATGTCGGCACCAAACACCGGCAGGCCACCAACAAAACTGTTCTGGCCGTCGATGAAGCCCCAGCTTGCCTGTACCACGGCGCTGCCCGGTGTGGCATGCATGAAGCCCAGCACCAGCGACGCCGCACCGGCCGGCACGCTCAGCAGTGCCTGGTCGACGGTGCTGACGGTGCTGGCCTGAAAATCCTGCCGCCGCGACAGGAGCTGCAGCCCGGCGGCGGTGCCGCTGATCGTCAGGTCCAGCACATCGTTCAGGTTGGATTGGCCATCGGCCAGGCGCATGCCGAACGAAAAGCCCAGGCTGGGCAAGTCGCTCACCGGCAGCTCCAGCGCCACGCCAAACGACGTGGATTGCGCCAGGCCCAGGCCGGCGGCTTGGGTATCGCTGAGCAATTGCAGCCGCAGTGATTTGCCGATCGCACCCGCCGCGTTGGCCGACGCGGTGGCCAGCGTGGGGTCCAGCCGCAACTGGCCGTTGGCCTCGGTGGCAGCGGCCGCTGCATCGGCCGCTGCCACGCCCAGCAGCAGGTACTGCGCTGCTTGGCCGGTATCAACCAACACCGCGCCTTGCAGCGGCTGGTTGTTGTCAAAGGTGTCGTGCAGCAGGATGTTGCGCTCGGCCAGCCAGTCCAGCGACGTGCCGCCCCGGTACAGCGTCAGGCTGTCCACCACCATCGTGCTGGCGGCGCTGGCCGGACCGGCCAGCAGGCCAAGCACCGCCAGCGCAACAGCACCGGTCCAGGTTGAGAGCGCGGGGCAAAGGCGGTGCGGTTTCATCGTGTCTTGGTGGTGTGGGCAACCAGGGCCGGTCAAAAAGGCGCCGGGCTGGTGAACTGTAGCGGTCTGTCGTCCGCTGCGGTGCCGTTGCCATCCCCCCCGGTTGCCGGGAGGGCCTCAAAGCCCAGGCCGGTGGCGTGCAACAGCAAGCGTGGGGTGGCCGCTGCCCAGCGGGCTGGCGCGTACAAGCCGTCACCCAGGATGGCATGGCCGATCGCCGCCAGGTGCACCCGCAACTGGTGCGATCGGCCGGTGACCGGTGCCAGCGCCAGCCGGGTGGTGCCGGCGCCAGCGTCGCGGCTGATCACCTGCCAGCGCGTCAGCGACGGTTTGCCCTGCACCCGGTCCACCTGCTGGCGTGGGCGGTTCGGCCAATCGGCGCCGAGCGGTAAATCGATCTCGCCCGCGTTCTCGGCCAGCAGCCCGGCCACCACTGCCTGGTACTGTTTGTGCACGCTGCGCTGGGCAAACGCAATCGACAGTGCGCGCTGCATTGCCGCGCCCCGACCAAACACCACCAGCCCCGAGGTGGCCATGTCCAGCCGGTGCACCACCATCGCATCGGCCCAGCGTGCTGCCACCCGGGTGGCCAGGCAATCGGCCTTGGCTGGCCCGCGCCCGGGCACACACAGCAGGCCGGCCGGCTTGTCGACCAACACCCAATGGGCATCGACATATACCAAACACACCGGGGCCGGATCGGGATTCACTGCCGCAGCATACCCAGGCCCACCTTGAAAAGCGCAGTGACAAAAAACGATACACGCCGATACCGCGCTGACAGGACGGCGTGCCGCGCCAGCGCGACGATGGCATCCATGTTCAACCCCCACTGAAAGAGAGTTCCCCATGAAAACCTGGCTCAAGCGCACCTTGATCGGCTTGTTCGGCACCGCCGTGTTGTTTGGCGGCCTGGCCGCCTGCTCGCATCACCGCTACCACGGCGGCGCGATGACCGACGCCGACATTGCCCAGATACGCGAGCGTTTCATCGACAAGGCCAGCCGCGAGCTGAGCCTGGACCAGGCCCAGAAAGCCAAGCTGGGCTTGCTGGCCGATGCGATGAAGGCCCAGCGTGCGGCGTTGCTGGCCGATGGCAGCAACCCGCGCATGGAGTTGGCGGCCTTGGTGACCGGCAGCCAGTTTGACCGCAGCCGGGCGCAGGCGCTGATCGATGGCAAGACCAGCGCGGTGCGCGACAAGGCCCCGGCGGTGGTCACGGCGATGGCTGATTTTTACGACAGCCTGCAGCCCGACCAGCAGCAGAAAGTGCGCAACCTGCTGGCGCGTGGCCGTGGCCACGGCTTCAACCGGGGCTGAGTGATGGCCACCGGTGCGCTGCTGGTGTTGATCGGCGCCGCCTGGATGCTGTGGGCGGCCTGGACCTTGCGCCGCGCCGGCACGCCGCTGTGGCGCGGCGGCCGGCCCCGAGTGCTGGTGGAAGAGGGGCCGTACCGGCTGGGCCGGCACCCTTTTTACTTGGGTGCGCTGCTGGTGGCTGCCGGGCTGGCGCTGATGCTGGCGTCACTGCTGCTGGCGCTGGCCACGGTGCTGGGCCTGCTGCTGGTGGCCCGGGTGCTGGTGCCGGCCGAGGAACGCAAGCTGCGCCAGGTGTTCGGCGGCTGGTACCACGACTATGCGGGCAGCGTGCGGCGCTGGTTTTGAGGCCGGTTTTGTGGCCGGTTTTGTGGCCGATCCCCCGCGCAGTGCAAGCAACAATGCACCCGCTGCAACCCCCACCCCACCATGCACCGATTGCTGCTGATCGACGACGACGAGCACCTGGCCGCGCCGCTGGCGGCCTACCTGCGGCGGTTTGACTTTGAGCTGCAATCGGCGCTGCGGCCCAGCGACGGCCTGGCGCTGCTGGCCGGCGCACGCAACGGCGGTTTCGAAGCGGTGATCCTGGATGTGATGCTGCCCGAGATGGACGGTTTTGAGCTGTGCCGCCGCATCCGCCAGGCCAGCGACATCCCGGTGCTGATGCTCACCGCACGCGGCGAGCTGAGCGACCGGGTGGTGGGGCTGGAGTTGGGCGCCGACGATTACCTGCCCAAGCCGTTTGAGCCGCGTGAGCTGGCCGCACGCTTGCAGACCATTTTGCGCCGCGCGCGGCCGGCGGCTGCGGCTGTGCCCGAGGCCGGCGCCAGCCTGCAATTTGACGGCCTGCTGATCGACCCACTGCGGCGTGAGGTGCAGCGCCAGGGCGAGGCGGTCGAGCTGACCAGCACCGAGTTTGAGCTGTTGCTGCTGCTGGCGCGCGAGCCGCAGCGGGTGTTCACGCGCGACGAGATCCTGAACCGGCTGCGTGGTCGCGATGCCGATCTGTACACCCGGGCGGTGGATTTGCTGGTGAGCAGGCTGCGCCGCAAGCTGGAGCCACTGGCCTGCATCAAGACCTTGCGCAATGCCGGCTATACGCTGGCGCTGGCGCGCAGCGCATGAGGCGCCGCCCGTCCCACCGCGACTTGCGCCGCCGGCTGGGCCACTCGCTCAAATGGCGGCTGGTGCTGATGTTCTTGCTGCTGGCGCTGGGCACCACGGGCCTGTTTTTCTCCGGCACCCGCGAGCTGTTTTCCACCGGCTGGCGCGAGCTGGCACGGCCGCTGGTCAGCGATTACATCGACCGCCTGTCGGCAGAGATCGGCAGCCCACCCGATCCGCAGCGCGCCCAGGCGCTGGCGCAGCGGCTGCCGCTGTCCATTCGCATTGATGGGCCGGCGGTGCATTGGCAATCGCACCCGCAGCGCTTTGATCGCCCACCGCGCGACGACGGCTGGCGCCGTTTGCTCAGCCGCAACACCGCTGACGGCCACCGCATCACTTTTGGCGTGGGCGATTGGCATTGGGACGACCATCCCAGCGGCTTTGGCGGCTGGCTGCTGGCCGGCCTGCTGGGCTTGACCGCGCTGGCCTATGCCTATGTGCGCCGGCTGTTCCGGCCACTGGACGACATCCACGCCGGTGCGCTGCGCTACGGCGAGGGTGATTTTTCAAGCGCCATCCCGTTGCGCCGGCGCGATGAGCTGGGTGATCTGGCAACCCAGGTCAACACCATGGCCAGCCGGCTGCAGCACATGCTGGAGGGCCAGCGCGGCCTGCTGCTGGCGATCAGCCACGAGCTGCGATCGCCCCTCACCCGCGCACGGCTGAACGCCGAGCTGCTGGCCGACGGCGGCGAGCGCGACGCGCTGCTGCGCGACCTGGGCCAGATGCGCGATCTGATCAGCGATCTGCTGGAAAGCGAGCGGCTGGCGGTGGGTGCCGCCGCGCTGCAGCGCGAAAACACCGACCTGAATGCACTGGTGCAAGACCTGGTGACGGCGCAGTTTGCTGGCCGCAACATCACGCTGGCGCTGGACGCTGGCCTGCCGTTGCTGGCGCTGGACCGCAGCCGCCTGCAACTGCTGGTGCGCAACCTGCTGGACAACGCACTGCGCCATGGTGGTGGTGCGGCTGTGCACCTGCAAACCGTCTTCAGCGATGACGGGATAACACTGACGGTGCGCGACCACGGCCCCGGCGTGGACGCCGCCCAGTTGCCGCAACTGGCGCAGGCGTTTTACCGGCCCGACGCGGCGCGCACCCGGGCCGCCGGTGGCGTCGGGCTGGGCTTGTACCTGTGCCGGCTGGTGGCTTTGTCGCACGGTGGGCAATTGCTGCTGCGCCGTGCCGAGCCGGGGCTGGCGGTCAGCCTGGTGTTGCCGATCACGCCGGCAGCGGCGACAGCGTGATGTCGCCGTACCAGGCTTCCAGATTGGTTTTCAGCGCATCGGCGTC
>JANOBL010000461.1:0-5486 GCA_031411635.1 Betaproteobacteria bacterium | reverse complement strand
CAACTCAGTGGTGGACGCCGGGTTGGGCGTGGGCTGGTTATGCACCAACACATCCGGATAGAACACCGCGTTGGCCGCTGCAATGCGCAGGCGCATGCCGCTCAGCAGGGCTTGACAAGGCGTGTTGCGCAGCTTGGCATGCAGCGCAAATCCAGCGTTGCGCGTCACGGCGGCGTGGGCAGCGCTGCCGCCTGCCATGCCCTGCACCGCTTCGCCCTGGATCGCGTAGATCACGCCGTCCAGGTATTCGTGCCGGGTCTGGCTGGCGTCTTCCAGGGCCAGGTAGTCTCCGATTTCGATGTAGGCCAGGGCCTTTTGAGGAACACCCATCTTGAAATCCCTTGGATGCTGGAACGCAAACTTGACCGTCGCATCGCGCAGGCTTTGCGCCGCCCGATGGCACAGCAGCATAGACTGCCACGACAACCATGTCCGAGCAGTTCAACCTACCAGGCTTTGACCTGCCGCCGACACCGCCAAGGCACAGCTTGGCGCCGGCGGCGCTTGACAGCGCAAGGCCCACGCATCGCTTGTTTCTGGCGGTGTTTCCCAAGGCTCACGACGCTGCCCCCATCGCAGCATCCATCGCCGCACTGCGGCAACACCACGGTCTGAACGGGCAGCCGCTGCAAACTGATCGTTTGCACACCACGCTGCACAGCCTGGGTGACTACGTCGGCCCGGTGCCGCAAGTACGGATCGATGCCGCAATGGCCGCTGCATCCAGCCTGGTGCACCCACCGCTGCAGATCGAGTTTGATCACGCGCTGAGCTTTGCCGGCAGTGGCCACGCGGCCAAGCACGCCTTCGTGCTGTGCGGCCATGACACCGCGGCTGTGAGCCGGCTTGTGCAGATCCTGGGCCTGGCGCTGAAGCGTGTCGGGCTGGATCCTCAACCCAGCCGCAAGCCGCACATGACGATGCTGTACGACCGCCGCATCATCGAAGCGCATGTCATCGAGCCGATCCGCTGGACCGCCAGCGAGCTGGTGCTGGTGCTCAGCCACCTGGGCAAAACGCATCACCAGTGGTTGGCGCGGTGGCCGTTGACGGGTGCGCCGTGACCGACATCGCCGCCATTGCAACGGCGCGCCTCTCAATCCACGCGAGGAGAGGTCATACCGTCAGTTCCAGCCGCCGTTCGATACGGTCCAGCCTTTCGCTCATTCGGTCCAGTCTGACGCTCATGCCGGCCGCGTTTTCGTCAGCGTGCGCCAAGTCGCGCCGCAGGCCGGCCACGCCAAGCGCCAACTGACCGACCCGGCTGACGATTTCTTCAAGCTTGCGCTCGATCCGTTCCTGACCCGACTGAAAGCGCTGCATGTGCTCCAGAAGCATGCTTTCGAAGTTTTCAGTCATGACATGGATCCTGAAAGTAAAGCATCCGCGTCACCTCCAAAACTGCCCCAGCTTGCTGGCGTTTTTCCACACCAGCGCACCCAGGCCGCCCACGCCAGAGCGCCGCAACGCATCCAGATCCTCACGCGATTTGCGCACAATGTTTTGCAACGACCGGTTGCTGGCCCCGCCCACCCGCATCTTGACCAGCACCTGCGGCAGGTACACCGCCTTGAAGCCGGGTTGCGAAAACAGGCTGAGGATGCTGAAGTAATCGGCCGCGATGCGGTAGCGGCTGTCGAAGCCGCCGATCTGCGCATACCACTGGCGCCGCACATACAGCGTGGGATGCGGCGGCATCCAGCCCCAGGCCAATTGGCGGCGGCTGAACGGCGTGGACCGCCATTGGCGCACCACCTGGTTGAGGTCTTGCTTGCGCACGTATTGCAGATCGCCGTACACCGCGCACACCGCCGGATCGGCAAACGCTGCGGCCACCTGGGCCAGCACTTGGGGGCTGCCGTACACATCATCGGCATGCAAAAACCCGACCACGTCGCCGGTGCAGCGGGCGATGCCCTTGTTCAGCGCGTCGTAGATGCCGTGATCGGGCTCGCTGAGCAACACCGCCAGTTGAGCGCGGCGAGATTGCAGCAGCGCCAGCGTGCCGTCGCGGCTGGCACCGTCGATCACCACATGCTCGCGGTGAGCGTGGGTTTGCTGGGCCACCGAATCCAGGCAATCGGCCAGCGTGGCGGCGCAGTTGAAGGTGGCGGTGACCACCGACAGTTTCAATCCCGGGTGGTCAGCCATGGGTCTCGGTGGTCAACACGGGCGGATAGCAGAAAAGCACATTTTATGGACAAATCTTGTCTGTATGTGGCACCCTGTGGACATCTCGTCCAAGGCTGCGACCACAAAACCCTCATCAATGGACACCCTTCCCGATCTACTTTTCAGCCAGGCCGCAGACCAGGCCCAGTCCAAGCGTGTGCGCCGCCTGGCTGCCGATGGGCACCTGCGCAAGCTCTATGCCGGCGTCTACACCGCCAATCTGGACGCACCGGCCGAGTCAGTGGTGTTGCGCCACTGGCTGGCCATCGTGGGCCACCTGCTGCCTGGCGGCGTGATCTCGCACCGCTCGGCGTTTGATGGCCGGCCCCAGGCCCACAAGCTGTTTGTCACGCGCGGCAAGACGCGCCGGAAACTGGTATTGCCGGGGTTGACTGTCGAGGTGATGCCTGGCCCCCCAGCGGCAACCCACGGCACCGCGCGGGACGTGCCCTACGGGTCGCTGTTCCTGGCCAGCGAGCCGCGAAGGATTCTTGAGAACTTGAGCCGTCGAAAGGGCTGGTCTGAGCGCGTGCTGCCGCAGCAAGAAATCGAAGTGCAACTTGACAAGATGCTGGCCCTGCGCGGCGAAAGCCGGCTGAACGGCCTGCGCGATACATGTCGCACCTTGGCCAGCGCGCTTGACATGGCGCCTCAGTTTGCACGCCTGGACGGGATCGTCGGAGCGCTGCTGGGCACACACGCGGCGCGAAACTTGTCGGCACGCCAATCCCTGGCTCGTGCGGCGGGCCGACCGTACGACCCGGGCCGTCTCGATCTGTTCGACAGGCTCTTTTCGGTGCTTAACCGCGAGGTGCTTGCCGTCATTGCCGACCCAGCGCCAGCCGGCGTCGCGCGTGAGAATTTCGCCTTCTTCGAGACGTACTTTTCCAACTACATCGAAGGCACGGCCTTTACCGTTGCAGAAGCAGAAAGCATTGTCTTCGGCGGCCAGATCATCGAGAACCGAAGTGCAGACTCGCACGACATCCTCGGCACTTTTGCCGCAGCAACACGCTCACCGTGGCGCGACCGGCCGGCGAAGGATGCAGACGGTTTCATGGCCTGGCTCAAGAGCGCAAATGCGCAAGTGCTGCAGCAGCGGCCCGACAAGAAGCCCGGCGAATGGAAGGACCCAGTGAACCAGGCTGGCTCGACGGTCTTCGTGCTGCCCGACCTGGTGCCGGGCACCTTGCGCGAGGGGTTCGCCCGCATCCAGGCACTGGTGGACCCACTGGCACGCGCGCTGATGACGATGTTTGTCGTCACCGAGGTACACCCATTCATCGACGGCAACGGGCGTACCGCGAGGCTGGCAATGAACTGCGTGCTCAGCGACGCGGCCTTGAGCCGCATCATCGTGCCAACCATCTACCGCGAGGACTACCTGCTGCCGCTCAAGGCACTGAGCAACAACGCTGATGCAAAGCCTTTTGTGGCCACCATGGCGCGCATCCAGTGCTGGACGGCGGCGTTTGACTACGGCGTGCCACGAGACCAACTGCGCGCCCAACTGGCCAGGTGCCATGCGTTTGAAGAAGACCTGACGAGATATCGATTGGTATTTCCGGAGCGGGTAGAGTGAAAGTCAACAGGCAGCGCAGGCAGTACATATTCATCGGGCAGCCGCACCCAGCGGTCACCGCTGCGGCAAGCACCAGTGGCAAGACGAGCCAACACTTTCGCCAGTTTGCGTTTTTCTATAGTCAACTATAATTTACTCTAATGCAATAAGGTGAAAGGTCATCACATGCCCGTCTTCCATCGCACGGCGCTGGCCGTCGACCTGTCCGCCAAGGTGCTGAAGGCGTCGGCAGCCTCTGCATCGGGTTCAGGCTTGTTCCTGGCCGCTCCCCGCCGCACCGGCAAGAGCACCTTCCTGCGCGAAGACCTTCGCCCTGCGCTCGAAGGCATGGGTGCCCTGGTGATCTACGTTGACCTGTGGGAGGACCGTGGGGCAGACCCTGGCGACGTCATCGTCGGTGCGGTGCGTGCAGCATTGGCCAAGCGCGAAGGCGTTGTGTCGCGCGTGGCGCGCAGCAGCGGTATGGACAAGGTGGCGGTCGGCGGATTGACGTTTTCGCTGGACCGGGTCGGCCTGGCCATGGGGGTGTCGCTGTCGGCGGCCTTCGCTGCGCTGTCGGATGAAACCGGCCAGGTCATCGTTCTCATCATTGACGAGGCGCAGCATGCCATCACCAGCACGGCCGGCAGCGACGCACTGTTTGCGCTGAAGGCGGCACGCGACGAGCTGAATGGCAGCGCCCACCACGGCCTGCGTATCGTGGCCACCGGCTCCAACCGCGACAAGTTAGCCATGCTGCGTGGCAGCAAAGATCAGGCGTTTTTTGGCGCGCCGCTGGTGTCTTTTCCGCCGTTGGGCGAGGACTATATCGCCTGGTTTCTGCAGCACCTGGACTTTCGCACCGAGCTGCAGGCCCCGGCGGTGTACGACTGGTTCCGACAAGCTGGCTTCCGGCCCGAGGTGCTGGGCGCGGCCGTCGATTCCCTGGTGTTTGACATGGACGTGAAACCCGGCCAATACGCCCAGCGCTTGGCGCAACTGGTGCATGAGCAGATCGAGGCCAGCAACGCCGAGGCACTGCGGGTGGTGCACAGCCTTACCCCGCTGCAGTCGGCGGTGCTGCGGGTAATGGCGCTGTCGGGCATCGACTATGCACCCTTCGAGCAGCAGACAATGGATCGCTACAAGGCCATCCTGGCCGCTGTTGCACCGGACTACAAAGTGGCTCCCGACACAGCGAATGTCCAGCAGGCTCTGGTGGCACTGCAAGACAAAGCGTTGGTCTGGCGCGCGTCACGCGGCATCTACGCGCTGGAAGACAGCTTTCTGACCGATTTGATGCAGAAGGCGGGATTGCTGGGATAGCAACCCTTTCCTTTGGTTTGGCTGCACCAAGCAGGATGCGCATCGGGCAGCAGTGCCGCGCAAGCCTGCTCCAGAACGGCAATGGCCGCATCCCGGCTCACCGAAGGAAACTGCTCCATAAAGACATCCAGTGAGTCACCTTCTTCAAGGTAGACAAAGAGGTTTTGTAATGGGACTAGGGTGCCGCCGAATACGGGCGTTCCGCTCTGAATGTCAGGATCAACGATGATGAGTGACTTTGTCAACTGAGGCTCCGGGCACCGTCAATCCCGGGCCGTCAACCATATCCATTGCCCAATCACCTCTTTGAAGGCCCGGCTGCTGGCTTCCAGCGCGCCAGCATCGGGCAACCAGCCCAACGCACCAGATACAGCCAACGACGAGTGATCGGTGGCCGCCGGCACAACAATGAGCCCCTGCGCCCTGA
>JANOBL010000460.1:0-1522 GCA_031411635.1 Betaproteobacteria bacterium | reverse complement strand
GATCCTTGCCGGCCATGGCCGGCTGGCGGCGGCACAACTGCTGGGGATGGACAAGGTCGCTTGCGTCCGGCTCGAGATGATGTCACCGGCCCAGAAGAAGGCCTATGTCCTGGCCGACAACAAGCTGGCCTTGAATGCCGGCTGGGATGAAGAACTCCTAGGCTCAGGACCCATTATCGGCAATTCGGCGGAACGCGAAGTCGCGTAGCGGATTCTCATGGCAGGAGGATCCTGCCATGATTGACGCACCATTGCTGAGCGAGGCCCAAATGCGCCAGATGGCGCCGTATTTTCCAAAATCGCGTGGCCGGCCTCGGGTCGATGACCGCCGGGTGCTTTCAGGGATCGTGTTCGTGATCAGGAATGGCCTGCGCTGGCGCGACGCGCCGGCCGCCTATGGCCCGCCGAAAACCCTTTACAACAGGTGGGTCCGCTGGAGCCGGGCTGGCGTGTTCTCGCGCATCTTCGCGGCCCTCTCAGCCAAGGCTGGCTCCACGGAGCAACTCCTGATCGATGCCACGCACCTGAAGGTTCACCGCACCGCTGCGTCCTTGCGTAAAAAGGGGATGAGCCGCGCCGCATCGGGCGAACGAAGGGAGGTTTGAACTCCAAGCTGCATGCGATCTGTGACGAGCGTGGCCGGCCGATCGTGCTGCTGCTCACCGAAGGCCAGGTCAGTGACTACCGTGGCGCTGCCACGATGCTCTCAGCCCTGCCGCCAGCCCGCACCCTGATCGCTGACCGTGGCTACGACGCCGGCTGGCTGCGCCAGGCGCTGCGCAGCCAAGGCATAAAGCCCTGTATTCCCGCCCGCTCATGCCGCACCAAGGCACTCCGTCACAGCAAGGCGCTTTACAAGATGCGCTACAAGATCGAGATCATGTTCGGGAGACTCAAGGACTGGCGGCGCATCGCCACCCGATACGACCGCTGCGCCCACACCTTCATGTCCGCCATCACCCTCGCAGCCATCATCCTGTTCTGGCTCCCGAGAAATGAGTCCTGAACCTAGGTCTCGAACTGCAGGAGCTTGCGGTGCTCGACCCGGCCTTCGACCTCGATCTCACGGGCTTCACCATCGCCGAGGTCGACAGCCTGGTTGAGGGCCTGGCCGTGACGGAGGCTGCCGATCCTGCAGACGACGTGCTGCCACCCCTGGATGACGCTCCTGCGATCACCGCACTGGGTGATGTCTGGATCCTGGGCCAGCACCGGCTGATATGCGGCAACGCGCTTGATCCCTCCGTGGTTGAGACCCTGATGGCGGGCGAGAGCGCGCAGATGGTGTTCACCGACCCGCCTTATAATGTCGCAATTGTCGGCAATGTCTCGGGGCTCGGCAAGGTCAAGCACCGCGAGTTTGCCCTGGCCTCGGGCGAGATGTCGAAGTCCGAGTTCACGGACTTCCTCAAGACTGCCTTGCAGAACCTCTCCGACCACAGCGCTGAAGGTGCGATCCACTTCATCTGCATGGACTGGCGGCATCTGGCGGAGATGCTGGAGGCCGGCTCTGGCGTTTATG
>JANOBL010000459.1:0-4421 GCA_031411635.1 Betaproteobacteria bacterium | reverse complement strand
GAGACAGCGCTGGCCAGAAACCCGCTCATGGCGATGCAAGAGAAAAACCTGGCTCGGCTGACCGACGTGCAAAGGCAGGCGGTGAACGAACGCGCAGCAGCCATCCGCCGTGGTGAGGTCGGGGTCGAAGTGGGGGTGGAGCCGCATGGCTGAGCCCGCGCGGCTGTCCGAAGGGCTCACACCGCCCTGCGCCGCACGAAGGGTCGCGGGCGGCGCGTTCGCGCCCACGCTCGCCGCGGCGCAGGCCCGCATCGCCGCCGTGCGGCCGGCTGCCTACGCACGCACGCGCAACGCGCTCGACGGCGCCGTCAGCGGCCTGTCGCCGTACCTCACGCATGGCTTCGTCACGCTCGGCGACGTGCTGGCCGGCGTGGCCGCGCACCACGCGCTGGACGTGCAGCACAAGTTTGTTTTCGAGCTCGGCTGGCGCGCCTACTTCCGCCATGTCTGGCAGCACCGCGGCGAGGGCATTCTGCACTCGCTGCACGCGGGCCCGCTGCCCGACGAAGCCTACGCCCGCGTGCTGCCGGCCGACATCCGCCAGGCCTGCACCGGCGTGCCGGTGGTGGACGAAGCCGTGCGTGCGCTGTACGCAACCGGCACGCTGCACAACCACGCGCGCATGTGGCTGGCCAGCTATGTGGTGCATGTGCGCAAGGTGCATTGGCGCGCCGGTGCCGACTGGCTGTACGGCCACCTGCTCGACGGCGACCTGGCCAGCAACCACCTTAGCTGGCAATGGGTGGCCGGCACCGGCAGCCGCAAACCGTATCTGTTCAATGCCGATAACGTGGCCCGTTACGCACCCGCGCCGTGGCGCAGCCCGGGCAGCGTGATCGACCAGTCCTATGAGGCCTTGCATGAGATGGCGCGCCGGTCGCCGCCGGCGTCTCGACCCGCGCCAGGCGCCAAGCTGGACTGCGCCCCGACGCCTGAACCCTGGCTGCATGCCGATCCGCCGGACGACCTGGGTTGGTCGCTGCCGCGGGCTGCCAGCGTGGCCGGCCGCGACGTCTGGCTCGTGCACCCTTGGAGCCTGGGCGCATTGCCGGCCACCTTGGGCGCCGACACGGTCATCCTCGGACTCTTCGTTGCCGAATTTCACGCGGGCTGGCCTTGGAGTGCGCAGCGCTGGCGCTTCGTCGGCAGCCGCATGGCCGAACTTGCCACCGAGCGATGGCACGGCGACACCGCCGCCATCGGCGCCGCATTGAAGGGCGCACGCAGCGTGCGCAGCATCGACGAGCCCCACCTCGCCCCATGGCTGACGAAGTGGGCGGCATGCGAGGCCGCGCCTGCGCTGTTTGCGCGGCTCGATCGGCGCTGCGACGTCTTTTCGCAATGGTGGACGCGTGTCTCGCGCGGTCTGAATTCGGCCGCGGACCTGCTGGCCATCAACCAGGCTCCCTCATGGTGACCGAAACCCTGCACGACGCAGCCAACCAATCGCCACCGCTGACCGTGCTGTACGACGGCGCTTGCCCGTTGTGCCGCCGCGAGATTGGCATCTACCGCGGCCTGCAACCACTGCGATCGGGTGGACCGGTGTGCTTTGCCGATATCAGCGACGCCGCGTTCCCATTGCCCAAAGCCCTGCCGACCGGCACCACGCGCGAGCAACTGCTGGCGCGCTTTCATGTGCGCGGCCGCGACGGTGAATTGCTCAGCGGAGCGCAGGCCTTCCTGGCGCTGTGGGCCGCGCTGCCCGGCTGGCGTTGGCTTGCACTGGCCGGTCGCGTGCCGGGCGCGGCCTGGGCCATGGAGCGTACCTACAGACTCTTTCTGCACTGGCGGCCGGCGCTGCAGCGCTGGGCAATCCGTCTGGACCGACCGAAGTCCCACGACAAAACTCCTCGTTGATGCCTTCCCCTACATCCTCGGAACTCACACCATGACTTCGATCGCCCTCATCACCGGTGCCAGCGGCGGCATCGGCCGCGCCCTGGCGCACCAGTTGCATGCCCAGGGCTGCCGCGTTGCTGCGGCAGGGCGCGATGCAGGCCGCCTGGCCGATGTGGACGCCGCCGTGCGCATCGCCGCCGACACCACCACGCCCGAAGGCGCCGCGTTGGCCCTCGCCGCCTGCCAGGAAGCGCTCGGCGCTGCGCCGACGCTGCTGGCGCACTGCGTGGGCAGCACGCTGATCGCGCCGCTGCACCGCACCCGCGTGGACGCCTACCGCGAGGTGATGCGTGTCAACCTCGACAGCGCGGTGTTCATGCTGCAGGCCTGGATAGGCGCGCTTCAGGGCGGGCCCGGTGCCGCCGTCTTCGCGAGCTCGGTGGTGGCGCGCATCGGGGTGGCCAATCACGAGGCCATCGCTGCGGCCAAGGGCGGCGTCGAAGCGCTGGTGCGCAGCGCCGCAGCGACCTATGCATCGCAAGGCTTGCGCATCAACGCCGTCGCTCCGGGCATGACAGAAACGCCCATGACAGCCGGCATGCTGAAGATGCCCGCCATGCGAGAGGGCGCGGCGCGTCAGTACCCGCTGGGCGGCGTGCAGACGGCTGAGCAGGTAGCCGATGTGATGGCCTGGCTGCTTGGCGACGGCGCGGCCCGCCTGACCGGACAGGTTATCGCTGTGGATGGCGGTTTCACCACCGTGCGGCCACTCGTGAAGTAGCTGTGACTGCGCTGAGTGACATCGAGGAGTGTTGAATGAGCGAAAACCCACGCTGCCGCGGCAGCGGTACCTGCATCATCGACAACGAAGGCCGCTGCTGGTGTGGCCAGCAGTGGGACGGCCAGAAGATGTGCCATGCGCCGCTGTCGCTGGCCGACGTGCCCGGTCGGGCCGCTTCGACGGCCACACCGGCCCTGCCCGAGGGGAGCGTCCGCGGAGCGCGCGTTCTTCTACGCTTCGACCGGCATCCAGGCCCAATTCGGCGACGCCACCGCCTTCATGGCCATGGTGCGAGGCCAGCCCTGGCCACTGCCCGGCGGAACGTGCATTTCCGTGACCGCGAAGGCCGCCTCTGGATGGCCACCGACGTGCTGGACTGGCAAGCCAGTGCCGGCCGGCGCATCAGCGGCTGCGTGGTGGTGGCCGACAGCGGAAAATCCAAGACCTGAGGCCGGGGTTTTCGCAGGCTCATCAACATGGCAAGCCCGACAGCACTGGTCTGGTTCAAGCGCGACCTGCGTGTGCGCGATCACGCCCCGTTGGCCGAAGCCATGCACTTCGACAGCGCGATCGGCTTGGTGGTGATCGAGCCGCAGTGGCTGGAGAGCCCCGAATGCGACCCGCGCCACGTCGCCTTCTTGCTGGACTGCGTGGCCGAGTTGCGGCGCGATCTGGCGGCGCTTGGCCTGCCACTGCTTGTGCGCATGGATGACATGACGCAGGTACTTCAGTCACTTCGGGGCGAGTTCCCCTTCTCCCACCTCTTCAGCCACGAAGAGACCGGCCCGGGCTGGAGCTACGCGCGCGACCTGGCCGTGGCCGACTGGTGCCGCGATCGAGGGGTGCAGTGGACCGAACTGCCGCAGACCGGCGTGGTGCGGCGTCTGCGCTCGCGCAGCGGGTGGGCCGGCCGGTGGGTTCAGCGCATGAATGTCCCCGAGGTGCAGGTGGCGCGCGGCTTCAGGGCGGCGACCGGCCTGGAAGCCTGCGCCGTGCCCACGCTGCGCGAGCTGGGCCTGCCCGCCTTGGGCGCACCGTTGCCGCCCGGCGGCGAGCGCGCCGCGTGGGCCACGCTCGACAGCTTCCTTGGCGGCCGCGGTCGCGACTACAGGCGCGCGATGTCCAGCCCACTCACGGCGACCGACGGCTGCAGTCGGCTCAGCGCGCACCTGGCCTTCGGCACGATCTCGATGCGCTGCGTGCACCAGGCCACCGAAGCGCGCATCGCGGCCACGCCCGATCGCAGCCTGGCCTACGCATTGCGGGGCTTCGCCAGCCGCTTGCGCTGGCACTGTCACTTCATGCAGAAGCTCGAAGACGAACCGGCCATCGAGCGGCGCAACGTAGCGCGCAGCGTCGATGGGCTGCGTCCGGGCGACGGCGTGCACGAAGGCGAGATCGACCATGAACGCCTGCAGGCCTGGTGCGAAGGCCGCACCGGCTTCCCGATGGTCGATGCCTGCATGCGCCAGCTCCGTGCCACTGGTTGGCTGAACTTCCGCATGCGCGCGATGCTGGTCAGCTTTGCGGCCTACCACCTGTGGCTGCACTGGCGCGAGCCGGGCTTGTTTCTGGCGCGCCAGTTCCTCGATTTTGAGCCCGGCATCCACTGGAGCCAGATGCAGATGCAGTCGGGTACCACCGGCATCAACACGCTGCGCATCTATTCGCCGGCCAAGCAGGCGCGCGATGTCCAGCCCACTCACGGCGACCGACGGCTGCAGTCGGCTCAGCGCGCACCTGGCCTTCGGCACGATCTCGATGCGCTGCGTGCACCAGGCCACCGAAGCGCGCATCG
>JANOBL010000458.1:0-3908 GCA_031411635.1 Betaproteobacteria bacterium | reverse complement strand
ATCGGCCCGGCTGGCGCCACCCACCCGCGCCACCCAGGCCCGCTCAGCGACAAACCCCGGCACCACACGCGCGTATTGATCGGCGTGGGGCGCCCGCACCACCCGCGTGGCGGCCACCCGCTGCACCTGGGCCAGCGCGGCCAGCGTGTGCGCCACCAGCGGCCGGCCGGCCACTTGGGCGTACTGCTTGGGGCCATCACCCCCGGCGCGGCTGCCCGTGCCGGCGCAGGGCACCAGGGCAAACAAGCGGGGCACAGCACCGATGGCATAAGAAGTCATAGGCAGCGATTCTAGAATTCAGGCTTTCACGCCCCCGAGCCCACGCTCCAGGGCGTGTTGCCGTTTTCAGCGCGAGCGCCCTCCATGCAACTTCCTGCGATCCCTTCCGGCAAGCGCTTTACGCTGCCCCGCCCCATCGGCTCGGCCGATGCGCTGCTGCTGGCGCGGCTGGCCCAGGCCAGGATGGCCGAAAAACGCCTGCTGGTGATCATCACCGCCGAGCCGGCCGACGCCCAGCGCCTGGCCGATGAGCAGCCGTTTATTGCACCGGGCATCAAGACCACGCAGTTCCCGGACTGGGAGACCCTGCCTTACGACACGTTCAGCCCGCACCAGGACTTGATCAGCGAGCGCCTGGCCACCTTGTGGCGCATCCATTCGGGAGAGGCCAACGTGGTGCTGCTGCCGGCCACCACCGCGCTGACCCGGTTGGCGCCACCGAGCTTTCTGGCCGGCACCACCTTTCATTTCAAGCAAAAAGCCAAGCTGGACGAAGCGGCGCTGAAAGCCCAGCTCACGCTGGCCGGCTACAACCATGTCAGCCAGGTGGTGTCGCCCGGGGAATACGCGGTGCGGGGTGGGCTGATCGACTTGTTCCCGATGGGCTCGCCGGTGCCGTACCGGGTGGATTTGTTCGACAACGAGGTGGACTCGATACGCACCTTCGACCCGGACAGCCAGCGCAGCCTGTACCCGGTGCCCGAGGTGCGGCTGCTGCCGGGGCGGGACTTTCCGATGGACGAGGCGGCGCGCGCCACCTTCCGCAACCGCTGGCGCGAAAAGCTGGACGGCGACCCGACCAAGAGCCGCATCTACAAAGATATTGCGCTGGGCATTGCCACCGCCGGCATCGAGTACTACCTGCCGCTGTTCTTCGAGCAGACCGGCACCATCTTCAGCTACATCGGTGCGCAAGCGATGCTGGTGCTGCACGGCGAGGTGGACGCTGCGCTGGACCGCTTCTGGGTGGATACCCGGGAGCGGCACCGCTTCATCGCCGCCGACCCGGACCGCACGGTGCTGGCACCGGAAGACATCTTCCAGCGCAGCGACGAGTTTTTCAGCAACGCCAACCAGCATGCCACGCTGGCCTTGCGTGGCGAACAACCCACCACGGGCTCGCAAGAGCCCTCTACCGCGGTCTCGTGGGCAAGGCCACTGCCCGATGTAGCCTCCGACCGCAGCGCCACCGAGCCGCTGGCTGCCTTGGGACGGCACCTGGATGCCACCCAGCACCGGGTGCTGATCGTCGCCGAAAGCGACGGCCGGCGTGAAAGTCTGCTGGAGCTGCTGCGCGACCACAAGATAGACCCACCCAGCGTGGCCAGCCTGGCCGAGTTCGAAGCCAGCGACGAGAAGTTTGCGATCACCGCCGCACCGCTGGCGGCCGGCTACCACTGGTTCGAGCCCGAGGCCGGCATCTCGATCCAGTTCATCACCGAGACCGAACTCTTCGCCAGCTCGCCGCAGGGCCGGCGCCGCCGCAAACAGGAGCAGACCAGCAGCGTCGAGGCGCTGATCAAGGATCTGTCGGAGCTGAAGATCGGCGATCCGGTGGTGCATGGCAACCATGGCATCGGCCGCTACGTGGGGCTGATCAACATCGATCTGGGCGACGGTGCCAGCGAGTTCTTGCACCTGGAGTACGCCGACAAGGCCACGCTGTACGTGCCGGTGGCGCAACTGCACTTGATCAGCCGCTACACCGGCGTCAGCGCCGAAGAAGCACCGCTGCACAAGCTGGGTTCGGGCCAGTGGGACAAGGCCAAAAGGAAAGCCGCCGAGCAGGTGCGCGACGCCGCCGCCGAGCTGCTGAACCTGTACGCCCGCCGCGCCGCACGCGAGGGTTATGCCCATCGCTATTCCGCCCACGATTACGAGGCCTTTGCATCCAGCTTCGGCTTTGAAGAAACCCCCGACCAGCGCGCTGCGATCCATGCGGTGATCCAGGACATGGTCAGCCCGCAGCCCATGGACCGGCTGGTCTGCGGCGACGTGGGCTTCGGCAAGACCGAGGTGGCTTTGCGCGCCGCCTTTGTCGCGGTGATCGGCGGCAAGCAGGTGGCCATCCTGGCGCCCACCACCTTGCTGGCCGAGCAGCATTACCAGACCCTGGTAGACCGCTTTGGCAAATGGCCGGTGCGCATTGCCGAGCTGTCGCGCTTTCGCTCGGCCAAGGAGATCAAAGTCTCGCTGGAGGGGCTGGCCGCCGGCACGGTGGACATCGTCGTCGGCACCCACAAGCTGTTGAGCGCGGACGTCAAGTACAAGAGATTAGGCCTGCTGGTGATCGACGAAGAGCACCGCTTTGGCGTGCGCCACAAGGAGGCGATCAAGGCGATGCGCGCCGAGGTGGACGTGCTGACGCTCACCGCCACGCCGATCCCTCGCACCCTGGGCATGGCGCTGGAAGGCCTGCGCGATTTGAGCGTGATCGCCACCGCACCGCAGCGCCGGCTGGCGATCAAGACCTTTGTGCGCAGCGAGGGCAACAGCGTGATCCGCGAGGCGGTGCTGCGTGAGCTGAAGCGTGGTGGGCAAATCTACTTTTTGCACAACGACGTGGCGACGATCGCAGCCCGGCGCGACCGGCTGGTGGAACTGGTGCCCGAGGCCCGCATCGCGATCGCCCATGGCCAGATGCCCGAGCGTGAGCTGGAGGCGGTGATGCGCGATTTCATCGCCCAGCGCCACAACCTGCTGCTGTGCTCGACGATCATCGAGACCGGCATCGACGTGCCCAGCGCCAACACCATCGTCATCAGCCGCGCCGACAAGTTCGGCCTGGCGCAGCTCCACCAATTGCGAGGAAGAGTAGGCCGCAGCCACCACCAGGCCTATGCCTACCTGCTGGTGCCCGATACCGAAACCTTGACCAAACAAGCCCTGCAACGCTTGGACGCGATCCAGAGCATGGAAGAGCTGGGCTCGGGCTTTTACCTGGCGATGCACGACCTGGAGATCCGCGGCGCCGGCGAGGTACTGGGCGAAAACCAGAGCGGCAACATGATGGAAGTGGGCTTCCAGCTCTACAACGACATGCTGGCCGAGGCCGTGCGGGCCTTGAAAGCCGGGCAAGAGCCCGATCTGCTCAGCCCCACCGGCGTGTTTGGCGGCGCCACCGAGATCAACCTGCACGCCCCGGCCTTGCTGCCCGATGCCTATTGCGGCGATGTGCAGGTGCGGCTGAATTTGTACAAGCGCCTGGCCACGGCTGAAAAATCAGAGCAGCTCGATGTGCTGCTGGAAGAGATGACCGACCGCTTTGGCAAGCTGCCGGCGCAAGGCCAGACCTTGTTCGACACGCACCGGCTGCGGGTGCTGGCACGGCCTTACGGCGTGCTGAAGATCGACGCCAACCCCAAGCTGATGAGCATCACCTTCCGCCCCAAACCGCCGATCGACGCGATGAAGATCATCGCGCTGGTGCAGAAGAACAAAAACGTCAAGCTGGCCGGCAACGACAAGCTGCGCATCGAGCGCGAGTTTGCCGATCCCAAGGACCGGGCGCAGTATGTGCGGGATGTGCTGCGGGCCCTGGGGCCGCCGGTGGCGGCCCCGGTGTGAGGTCTGGCCACCGGTGCCTGCCCCGGTGTGAGGTCTGGCCACCGGTGCCTGCCCCGGTGTGA
>JANOBL010000457.1:0-2365 GCA_031411635.1 Betaproteobacteria bacterium | reverse complement strand
CTTCATCCTTGGCATCGGCGATCACTTCCAGCACCTGGCCCAGGTTCACCGGTTTCAGCTTGCGGTCAAAGCGGCCGGTCAGCGGCGTGTCGGGCAGCAGCAGACCCCGCTCGTAATACGACCAGATCTCGCGGCCGTAGTCGGTGACCAGCAGCTCGGGCGCAAAGCGGCCAAAGTAATTGCGCAGATTGGCCACGTCACGCGCAAGCATTGCCGCCGCATGGTTGTTGCCGGCGGCATCCACTGCCTGCGGCAGATCGATGATCACCGGCCCGTCGGCGGCGATCAGGATGTTGAACTCCGACAAATCGCCATGCACCACGCCCGCGCAGAGCATGCGCACCACCTCGCGGATCAGCGTGGCGTGGTGCGCGCGGGCAGATTCCGGCGTGAAATTGCAGTCGTTCAGGCGCGGTGCAGCGTCGCCGTGGGCATCCACCACCAGTTCCATCAGCAACACACCTTCGTGAAAGTTGTAGGGCCTGGGCACCCGCACACCGGCGGCGGCCAGCCGGTACAGCGCGTCCACCTCGGCGCTTTGCCAGGCCGCTTCCATCGCCTGGCGGCCAAACTTGGTGCCCTTGGCCATCGCCCGGGCCTGCCGGCTGTTTTTGGTCTTGCGGTTTTCGGTGTAGTCCACCGCCTGGCGAAAGCTGCGGTGCGTGGCCTCTTTGTAGACCTTGGCGCAGCGGGTCTCGTCGCCGCAGCGCACCACAAACACCATCGCTTCCTTGCCGCTCATCAATTGGCGCTGCACCGCGTCGATCAGGCCTTCGTCCAGCAGGGGCCGCAGCCGCTCGGGGGTTTTCATGGCGCAATTGTTGCCTACACTGCGCGGCCGCTCTCCTACCGCCGTTGATGACGATATTGCTCGCGCCCATGGAAGGGCTGCTGGACCACAGCCTGCGCGACGTGCTGACGCAGGTGGGCGGCATCGACCGCTGTGTGTCCGAGTTCATCCGCATCACCGACCAGCTCTTGCCGCCCAGGGTGTTCACCCGGCTGATGCCCGAGTTGCTGAACCACAGCCGCACGCCCGCCGGGGTGCCGGTGCGCGCGCAGTTGCTGGGCAGCGACCCGGCCTGCCTGGCCGACAACGCGGCGCTGCTGGCCGGCTTGGGCGCCGAGGGCATAGACCTGAACTTTGGCTGCCCGGCCAAGACGGTGAACCGCCATCGTGGTGGTGCGGTGCTGCTGGACGACCCGGCGCTGCTGCACGACATCGTGGCAGCGGTGCGGCGCGCGGTGCCGGTGCATCTGCCGGTCTCGGCCAAGATGCGGCTGGGCAACCAGGACGATGCGTTGCGGCTGGATGCCGCACGGGCGATTGCCGACGGCGGTGCCTGTGAGTTGGTGGTGCATGCGCGCACCAAGCTGCAAGGCTACAAGCCACCGGCGTATTGGCAGCGCATCGCCGCGATCCGCGAGGCGATCCCCATCCCGGTGATCGCCAACGGCGAGATATGGACTGTGGCCGATGCCTTGCGGGCCAGGGCCGAATCGGGCTGCCATGCGCTGATGCTGGGGCGTGGCCAGGTAGCAGACCCGGGTCTGGCCTGGGCTTTGCGGGCGGCCGATGGCCAGGCCTCGCACCCGTTGGTTTGGGCTGACCTGCTGCCGTTGGTGGGGCAATACTGGGTCGATATTGCTCACCGGATGGCGCCGCAGCACCGCACCGGGCGGATGAAGCAATGGCTGCAGTTGCTGCGCCGACGCTACCCCGAGGCCCAGACCGCATTCGACGCCGTGCGCACGGTCAACCAGCCCGAGGCGCTGGCGTTGCGCCTGTTTGGTGCGGGCGCGTCAAACAGGCACAAGGCCGGCGCCACAATCGCCGCAGTTCACTTTGTTTGAGGCCGGCCATGGCGCAGTTGCTACCCGACGAAATCACCCAGTTTCAGCGCGAAGGCTGGGTTGTGCCGCAGTGGCGCTTGTCCGAAGCCCAGGTGGCCACGATGCGCGACGCGCTGGACGAGTTGCTGCGCCGCAACCCCGGTGTGCGGCCCGAGAAACTGGTGTCAGCGCATGTGGAGCGCGGTGGGCCCGGCGGCACGGCCGACAACGGCGAAGGTGTGCGCGGTGTGGCGGCGTTTCTGGATCTGGCGCGTGATCCGCAGATCGTCGATCTGGTCTCGGGCGTGATCGGCGGCGACGTGATCCTGTGGGGCGCGCATGTGTTCTGCAAACCGGCTGCCGAAGGCTACGAGACCCCGTGGCACCAGGACGGCCACTACTGGCCAATCCGTCCGCTGGCCACCTGCACCGTGTGGGTGGCGCTGGAGCCCAGCACCCGCGCCAACGGCTGCCTGCGGGTGATCCCGGGCTCGCACCTCGGCCAGCACCTGCACCCGCACCTGCACGAGGA
>JANOBL010000456.1:0-2878 GCA_031411635.1 Betaproteobacteria bacterium | reverse complement strand
CACCACGCCTTCGCTGAGCACCACACCACTGCCCAGCACCACGCCGCTGCCCGCGGCAAGCCAGCCGCTGAGCAAGGCGGCCGGGATGAATACGCCGGTCTTGCCTAGGGCCGAACTGGTGCCCGCCAGCGACGTGGCGCGCACCACACCCGCCGTCAGCAGTGCCTGGTTGGCTGCCGGCAGGCCGCTGATGGACTTGAGGTAGGTATTCGCCGGCACGCCGCTGGCCGCCGGCCAATAGCTCAGCGCGTAGCGCTTGGTGATGCCACGCGCCCACACCAAACGGTGGTCGTATATCGGCTGGTAGTTGGTGAACAGCGCATCGCCGCTGACGATCTCGTTGCCGCCGACAAAAACGATGCGGCTCCAGTTGAAGCTCTGACCGTTGAGGGTGGAGGTCTTGGCCGGCATCACCTTGCCACTGGCCAGCAGGCTGGCGCCCGCAGCCAGGGTGCCGGCTTCAACCGCGGTTTTCACATCGCTGCGCAGCACCTTGGCGAGTTGCACCGCACCGGCGACATTCAGCAGCCCGGCGCCTTGCTGCAGCAGGTTGGCGCCGGCTATCGGCTGCGCGCTGTACTGCAGGATGGCCTTGATCAGTGGCGGTGTCAGGCCGGGGTTGGCCTGCAGCAGCAGCGCCACGGTGCCGGCTACCACCGGGGCGGCGATCGACGTGCCACTGAGGTTCATCAGCGCCACTTTGCCGTTCTGCCCCGGGCCACCGTAGGGCGTGGACAGCAGCCCATAGGTCTTGCCCAGGTAGTTCCACGAACCGCCGGCACCGGCCTTGTCGGTGGCCAGCGCGCCGACGATCTTGTTGCCCGGGGCCACCAGGTCCGGCTTGAGCAGGTTGTCGATCTGGCGCAGGCCGCTGGCGTCGGTATAAACGCCGCGGGTCGGGCCGCGCGAACTGAACAGGTTGACCGTGTCGTCGTTGCGCACCGCACTGCCCCGGGTATTGGCCGAGCCCACGGTGATCACCGACGGATCGTGGCCGGGCGAGCTGACCGTGCCGTAGCGCTCTGCGCCGCTGGCGGTCTGGCCAAAATTGCCGGCAGCCACCACCACCGTGATGCCGGCGGCCACTGCGCTGCGCGCGGCGCGGGCCAGCGGGTCGGTCTGCCAGCTTTCGGTGGAGTCGGCCGCCAGGCTCAGGTTCATGACCCGGATGTTGTAGTCCCTGGCGTGGTAGATCACCCAGTCGATCGCCGCCAGCACGTCGCTCATCTGGCCGTAGCCGTTGGCGTCGAGCACCTTGACGTCGTACAGGTTGGCATTGGGCGCAACACCGGTGGCATCGTTGGCCTGGTAGTAGCCACGCCCGGCGGCCACCGATGCAACATGGGTGCCGTGACCGTAGAGGTCCGGCCGGTTGCTCGCCAGCGAGTTGATCTTGGTCTCGTAGTTGACCATCGACTTGCTGCCGGGATAGAGCGACGCCGATGCATCAACCCCCGCCGTCCAGTCCTTGGCACCGACCGCGGTGGCATCACCCACCTTCTGGAAATCGACCGCCGCCCGCACGCGGGTGGTCTTGCCGTCGAGCCCGAACAGGTTTTGATGGGTTTCTTCGATGCCCGAGTCCAGCACCGCGATGCCCACGCCCGTGCCGTCGAGGCCGGTGTACGCGGTTGTGCTGGTATAGGTGCGCACGTTGGCGCCCAGTGCACCGGTGGCGTATTCCAGCGTGCTGGCGGTGCGTGCGGTCAAGCGGTTGGGCGAGACACCCTGCACATCGCTGCGCGCCGCGATCGCCGCCACCTGGTTGGCCGGCAGCATCGCCGACAGCGCGGTCAAGGACACGTAACGGAAGTACACCGCGCCACCCTTGGCCAGGATGTCGCTGCGCAGCGCCACCAGGTCCGGGTCGGTGCTGTTGCTGATGACCAGCACCTTGACCATGCGGCTGCCGTTCACGTCCTTGGCCCAACTCAGCTTGGGTGTGGTGCCGGCGTCGATGGCCTGTTGCAGGTCGGCCGCGATGCGAGGGTTTGGCGCAGCTGCGGCCACGGTCTGCAGGCCCGGCAATGCCACCAGCAGCGCCAACAGGATCGGCGTGCGCAGCAGTGGGCGAGGCCAGCGGCGCGATTCGATCAAAACGATGAAACGGGTCCAGACAGACATGGGTTCTCCGTAAAAATCAGTAACAAAAGCAAAATCGGTTTATTTGCGAGTGGCCGGAGCATCCCAGAAACCCCCTCGAATCGGGGGCCTCGATCTCGCGAAGCGTGACCGAATCGACGCTTGTTTTTCACGCTGCCCGGGGTCAGTTTTCGACCGGCAGACAGCCCGGAAACTTGAGGACCGCCAGCGTGATGAAAGCCCGGTGATGGGCCAACGCCGGTGCGGATTCAGAAAGACGGGTTGCGGTTGGTTCGAACCGAGGTGCGGGCCGAGCAGCGGTGGCTCAGCGCGGCCACAGCGCCCACAGCCGCAGCGGCTGCTTCATGCGCCCGGCCTGCTGCTCGGCCAGGTCACCGCTGCCCCAGAAATAGTCGATCCGCACCGCGCCGCTGATCGCGCTGCCGGTGTCTTGCGCCATCACCAGCCGGCGCAGCGGTGTGGCCGACAGCGGCTCGGTCGTGTCTATCCAGAGCGGCGTGCCGTAGGGGATGGCCAACGGATCGACCGCCACCGAGCGGCCGGCCGACAGCGCCACACCCTGGGCGCCGCGGGGCCCAGTCGGGCCGGCGGGCGTGGCACTGGCGCCCAGGCCGTCATCGGCCGGCAAAGCCTCTTCGCGAAAAAACACCACGCGCGGATTGGCCCACAGCATCTGCTGGGCGCGCTCGGGCGCGGCACGCTGGGCCCAGTCGCGGATGGCCGGCCAGTTGGCGGCTTCGGGCTTCAACTCACCCTGGTCGATCAGCCAACGGCC
>JANOBL010000455.1:0-2084 GCA_031411635.1 Betaproteobacteria bacterium | reverse complement strand
GCAAAGATGAAGTCGGTGGTGCGCTCGGGGATGAACTCCAGGTGGGTTTGCGTGCCGCTCATGAAGCCCTTGCCGCTGAGGCCACCCGAGCCGATCGCGATCATGCCCTGGATGATGTGAAAACCCTTGCCCAGCGGATCGGTGCTGGGGTC
Organism: Betaproteobacteria bacterium; assembly: GCA_031411635.1. GTDB lineage: Bacteria > Pseudomonadota > Gammaproteobacteria > Burkholderiales > Burkholderiaceae_C > Pseudaquabacterium. The sequence continues at coordinate 1,932 of JANOBL010000455.1, read as the reverse complement.
CAGCAAGGTGCAGACACGCTGCTTCTGGTAGTCGCGCATGCCGTGCCAGGCCACCTCGGGCTGGCACAGCGCATCGCCGCTGACGACGATCGCGGCGATTGCGATGCCGGCGATCAGCACCACCGGCACGATCAGCCGCCAGGACAGGCCGGCAAAAAAGATCACGTACAGCCCGGCCGACAGCACCAGCAGCGAGGTGCCCAGGTCGGGCTGCTTGGCCACCAGGCCCACCGGCAGCAGCAGCAGCAGGCCGGCGATCACGAAGTCGGTCCAGCGCAAGTGGCCTTCGCGCTTTTGAAACCACCAGGCCAGCATCAGCGGCATCGCCAGCTTCAGGATCTCACTCGGCTGGATCACCACGCCCACATTCAGCCAGCGGGTGGCGCCCTTCTTGGTGATGCCAAACAGCGCGGTGGCCACCAGCAGCAACACCCCCAGCGAAAACAGCGGCACCGCCACGGCCTGCAGCCGTTGCGGCGGCACCTGCGCCACCATGAACATCAGCAGCGCCGCCAGCAGCATGTTGCGGCCATGGTCGACAAAACGCGTGCCGTGGTCGTAGCCCACCGAGTACATCGTCACCATGCCCAGCGCCGCCAGCGCCAGCACCACCAGCAGCAGCGGCAGGTCAAAGCCGGTGAACACCGGGCGCAAGCGCAGCCAGAACGAGGGCCGCTCGAAGACCGCGATCACTGCAGGCTCCGGGCGCTTGGCAGCACCGCGGCTGCGGCGGCGGTGGTGGTTGCAGCCGACGCTGCACGGGCGGCGGGGGCTACCGGGGCTGAAGGCTGCGCCAGCGCCAGTGCAGGAAGGCCCAAATCCCCCAGCGAGATGTCGCTGGCCTGGCGTGGTTTGCCGATCGGCGTGACGCTGCGGCCCGCTTGCGTGGCGGCCATGTCCTCGTCGCTGGGCCACAGGCCGGCCAGCAGGTAGTCAAACACCCGGCGCGCAATCGGCGCCGCCGCGGCCGCGCCAAAACCGGCGTTCTCGACGATCACCGCCAGCGCCACGGTGGGTGCGTCCAGCGGCGCAAACGCGGTGTACAGCGAGTGGTCACGCTGGTACTCACCCAGCCGGGCGGCGTTGTACTTTTCGTTGGCGCGGATGCCCACTGCCTGCGCAGTGCCAGTCTTGCCGCCGGTCTTGTACGGCGCGCCGACAAACACCGTGCGGGACGTGCCCTCCTGCGTCACGCCATGCATGGCGCTCATCACCAGCGCCACATGCTCGGGCTTGAATGGCAGCGGCGGCAGTGCCTCGCCAGCGGCGCTGCTGGCCTCGCGGCTGACGACATCGCGCACCTCGTGCACCAGGCGCGGCTCAAAGCGCTTGCCACCGGCCACCAGCGTGGCCATGCCGCTGGCCAATTGCAGCACCGTGAAGTTGTTGTAGCCCTGGCCGATGCCCAAGGAGATGGTTTCGCCGGCATACCACTTTTGCTGCTCGGGTTTTTTGTAGGCGCGCTTTTTCCACGCGGTGGACGGCAACAGGCCGGTGACCTCGCCGTCCAGGTCGATGCCGGTCTTGCGGCCCAGGCTGAATTGCGATAGCTGCTCGTGCATCAAGTCCACGCCCATCTCGTTGGCCAGCGAGTAGTAGTAGACGTTGCTGGACAGCACGATCGAGCGCCGCATGTCCACCGGGCCCAGGCCGTGGTCGCCATGGCTGCGGAACTCATGGCCGCCAAAGTTGTAGCTGCCACCGTCGTGGATGATGGTGCCGGGGCCACGTTTGCCGCTGTTCAGCGCGGCCATCGCCATGAAGGGCTTGAAGGTGGAGCCGGGTGGGTAGGTGCCGCGCAGCGCGCGGTTCAGCAGCGGCTTGTCCAGGCTCTCGTTCAGCGCCCGCCAGTTGTCGACGTCGATGCCGTCGATGCAGCGAAAGACGCGGCAGCCCACCACGTCGATCCAGTAGAGCCGCTGCTCCTGAACG
>JANOBL010000454.1:0-7638 GCA_031411635.1 Betaproteobacteria bacterium | reverse complement strand
CATCAGCGCTTCGGACAGCCTCAAGCCGGTCGCTGCGATCAGCCCGAACAGGCTGCGGTAGGTCAGCGCTCGAAGAGGCCAGGTCAGGGTCAATTGGCCCGCGGCGTCGAGCAACTGGATGATCTCCTGGTCCGTGTAAATGTGCGGCGCCAGGCGCCGATGCCCCCGCTCAAGGACGCCCCTGGGAGGAATCTCCGTGGCCGGCTCGAACTGCCGGTAGTGCGCGGCGAATGGAAGCACGACTTCCAGCCGACGTGCTGCAGTCACGTCGCTGGTTCGATGCACATGCTCCCGCGCCCAACCCAGCATCAACTCCTGCGTGAGTGGGCCTCGGTGTTCTCGTGCGTCGGCTTACCGGGCAAATCGCGTGAGCTCGGTGGCCGGCTCCCGGGCCAGGGCATGGCCACCGCGCCCAGCCGGCCGAAGTCGACCTTGGCGTAGATGAGTGAGGTGTCCAGTTCGTGATGGCGAAGCACATCGGCGACCTCCTTGAGTGTGCCGCCGGTGTTGAGAAGCCGGCTTAGCCAGCGTGTGCCGAAGAATGTGCACCCGGGTGCACGGCAACCCGGCGCGGCGATGCGCCTGGTGCACGACACGCCTGACGACGTCGGCGGCCACGGGTTCGTCTACAGGCGCCACGTGCCGAACAAAAACCCGGCGGCTCGTGGACTGGGGGCGTTCCGATCGCAAGTATTCAGCGATGGCGGCACCGGTGAGTTGCGGCAGCGGCAGCACATCGGCTCGTCGCGATTTGCTCCTGCTGATGCGAACGGTGCCAGCCACCCAGTCGATGTCGTCAAGTTCCAGCGCGACCGCCTCGCTGCTGCGCAGCCCCAGGTCGACGACGCAGCGCACGAGGGCGTAACAGCGCAGGCGCGACGGCAGATCCGCCGGAAAGGCAAGCAGCAGCCGATGGACCTCGTCGGGCGCGAGCGTCTGCGGCAAGGGTGCAAGACGCCAATGCGCCGGCGCGGCGACCACAGGCAGCAGGTGCTCGACGCGATCGCCCTCGAAGGCACGCAAGCGCAGGTAGCTGCGCACTGCGGTCGCAGTGACGCCGCCGCTGGCGGCGCTCACCCGCGAGAGTTCTTGGGCCAGGAAATGCCGCAGCTCGTCGGCCGACGGTGTCGTTGCGTTCGAGGTCATGCACAGAAGCGCGCGAACGATTGCATTGCGCCGAAGGCGTGTGCTGCCTGCGAGTCCCTTGGCGTGCAGCAGGTGATTGTCGAAGCGCAGCAATTGCTCGTCGACGGCGCCGCCCGGGTGATGATCCTGTTGCACGCCCGAGGCGCTGACAACAGCCAACAGGCGCTGCAGAGCTGCGCGGACCTGGTTGCGACTGCGCTGCACCGGAGCAGCGCAAGTGCAGCGAGGCAGGGCCCGTCGACGAACGCCACGACGTGCTGATCGGGACTCTGAAGGGCGAAACACCGTCGTCTTGACCAGTGGGCGAAGTGGGCAACGCAGTTCATGCACTGGCGAGCCGTACCAGACGAGTACTGCTGCTCGGACAGTCGATCCCAGAGGGGCTGAACGAACGGCGCAAGGGCACTGGCTCGGAGTCGAGCAGCGGCCAGCTCCGTGAGGGATACGAAGACATCCATTGCGATCTCCTGAAGTGGGGTTGGCACCCCAGAAGACGCGACTTCTTATGCGAAGTCCAGCAGGTGATCAGACCGACGCGGCGAAGGCAGGCTGCGCCACCGGCACCCCGCACCGTGAGCCCCTGCCCGGTGAAGCCGGGAAAGTGTGGCATTGGTGGTGAGCGTTTGGCGCCGCAGGGGCCAGCACTTGCGGCGGCTGCCAGGCCGGGCATGACCAAGGCCAGGCCGGGTTGGCCCCGTGGGTGTGCCCGTGGGTATGTTTGCAAGGTGGGTCTTGCGGTCAATCGGCCTGGAAGCCCGAGGCCTTCACCGGCATGGCCCATTTGGCCAGGTCGTTGCGCTGCACCGTGGCGAGCTGCTCGGGCGTGGAGCCGATTGCATCCAGCCCCAGCCCGCCCAGCCGGGCCAGCAGCGCCGGGTCTTTCATCGCGGCTGCCACGGCGCTGCTCAGGCGCTGCGCGGTGGCGGTGGGCAGGTTGCCGGGGCCGTACATCGCAAACCAGGCGCCGGCGTCCATCGCCACCCCTTGCTCACGCAAGGTGGGCACGTCGGGCAGTTGCGGCGCTCGCTGGGCGCCGGCCACCGCGATCACACGCACCTTGCCGGCGCGGTGTTGCTCCAGCGATTCCAGCAGCACATCGATGTTGTAGCCAATGTGGCCACCCACCAGTGCGTTCATCGCCGGCGCGCCACCCTGGAACGGCACATGCTGGAACGGGATGCCAGCCGCATCGCCGATCATCAGCCCCAGGAAATGCGGCACCGAGCCGTTGCCCGACGAGCCGTAGGTGGCGGTGGACGGATCGGCCTTGGCTTTGGCCAGCATCTCGGCCACGTTCTTGACGCTGCTCTTGGGGCCAGAGACGATGCCGAACTGAAAGCTGGCCAACTGGCTGATCGGCGCCAGGTCTTTGACCGGGTCGTAGCCCAGCTTTTTGTAGACATGCGGAAACAGCACCACCGGGCCGCTGGGCATGATGATGACGGTGTTGCCATCGGGCGCGGCGTTTTTTAGCGCGTCGATCGCGATGCGGCCGGCTGCACCGGGCTTGTTGTCCACTACCACGGCCTGGCCACCCAGTTGGGCCGGCAGGCGCTCGGACAGCAGCCTGGCGATGGTGTCAGCCGAGCCGCCGGGTGGAAAGCCCACCAGGATGCGCAGCGGGGCTTTGTCGGCCTGGGCCAGTGCGTTGGGCGCGTTGGCGGCCACGGTAAGCGCCGCGGTGGCCGCAGCCGCCAACATCAGCCAACGACGTTGCATGGTGTCTCCTTGAAGAGCCGGTTTGAATCACGGCACTTTAAGCGCTCACCAAGCCAGCGGATTCACCTGGTACAGCAGCGCCAGCTCGCGGTAGACCTCGGGCGCTTCGGCCGCCAAGGCCTGGGGCTGCTCAAAAAACACCTCGCTGACCACGGCAAAAAACTCCGCTGGCTCGGTGGCGCCGTAGCTGCTGATCAGCGCCGAGGGCTGCTGCTGCAGGCGCTCAAACGCCGCGCCCATCACTGCCGCCCAACGCTGGCGTTGCGCCACCGTTGGCCGCCAGGGCTGGCCGTCGGCATGGCCTTTGTCCTGGTCGATCTGGTGCGCAAACTCGTGCAGCACCACGTTGCGGCCATCGGCCGGATCGGCCGCGCCGGCCAACACCTCGGCCCAGGACAGGATCACCCGACCCTGGGCCCAGGATTCACCGGCCAGCGCCTGGCGCTGCTCTTGCACCACACCGCCGTCTTGCGGCTGCACCCGGTCCACGACAAACGCACCGGGGTAGACCAGCACTTGCTGCAAACGCGGGTAGTAAGCGGGCCGGGTTTGACCCAGCAGCAGCAAACAAGCCTGGGCGGCGATGGTCACGCGTTGCTCGTCGGTGATCGCCTGGCTGGCGCAGCCGATGAGCGGTTTTTCGGCCAGGAACACCTGGATGTGGCCTTTCAGCCGGCGCTGCAGATCGGCCGGCAGCCGCGCCACTGCCGGCACGCGGCGGCGCAGGATGCGGCGCCAGGCGGGGGGAAACGGCAAGGCCCGCAAACGGGCACGGCGGCGCTCGGTCCACCAGGGATGGGCCAACAAGGCCACGGCGCCCAGCAAGCCGGTGCCGACAACCGCACCCAGGGTGACAGCGGCGATCAAGGCATCCGGGCTCATTGGGTAACCTCCGTGCCTCGCACTGCGGCGCGAGCCCCCGTCGGAGCGGCCGGGCGGGGGCTCATGGCTTGCACATGGCCCCGTTGGCCGGCAATTCAAGCACCCTCGAGCACGGGGTCAGCGTGCGCTGGGTTTGCGCAGGCCGGTTTGCTCCAGGTCCAGCTCGGTGATGGGTAGCCGAAGCGCCTGCGGGCCGGGTGTGGCCCAGCCGTCGGCGGCGGCGCCCAGATCGCCCACCACCACCGCGCGCAGCCCATCGGCTTGCCAGTGCTGGCGCGCAAAAGCCTGCACTTGCGCCGGTGTCACCGCCAGCAGGCTGGGTGCATACGTCGCCAGATCGGCCAGCGGCCGGCGCTGCACCCACTGGCCGGCCAGCAGTGCGGCCAGGCCGGCGGTGGTTTCCAGTTGGCGCGCAAAGCTGCCAACCAGCGTGGCCTGGCGGGCGGCCAACTCCTCGGCGCCGGGCGGGTTGTCGGCCAGCCGGGTGATCTCGCCGCGCAGCAACTGCAGCACCTCGGCGGCGGTGGCATGCTGGGTCTGGGCCGACGCGCTGAACATGCCACCCGGCAAAAAACTGACCGCGCCGCCCGAAACGCTGTAACTCAGGCCACGCTGGATGCGTACTTGCTGGTTCAGGCGTGCCGAAAATCCTCCGCCCAGCACCGCCTGGGCCACCTGCCCGGCATAGCGCTGCGGCCTGTCGGCCAGGTTGCTGGCGATGTACGGCGCAGCCACGGCCACCGCACTCTGGCCACTGCCGGGCATGTCGATCAGCACCAGCGGCGCGGCCAGTGGCGCCGGTGGCGCCAGTGCCAGCGTGGGCACCGGCGCGGCCGGGGCGCGCCAGTCGCCCAACAGGCGTTGCGCCAGTGCCTGCACCTGCACCATGCTGACATCACCCACCACCACCAGCGCCACCTGGTCCGGCCGCACCCAGCGCGCTTGAAAGGCCAACACGTCGGCGCGCTGCAGCCGCTGCAATGCCGCCGGTGGCGCCACCTGGCCATGTGGCACATCGCCCCAAAACACCCGGCGCAGCGCCAGCGCGGCCACATCGGCTGGGTTGCCCAGGGTCACGCGCAAGCTGTCCAGCGCCTGGGCACGGGCGCGCTCCAGTTCATTGGCGGCCAGCAGCGGGTGGCGCAACACATCGCTCATCAGCGCCAGCGCCTGGCCCAGGCGCGGGCTGCTGACGGTCATGCCCAGGCTGCTGCTGCCCCAGGTGCTGTTGGTGTCCAGACCGCCGCCCAAGGCCTCGGCCTGGTGCGCCAGCGTGGCGGCCGGCACCGGCCGGCCGTTGCGCAGTGCGCCTTTGGGCCACAGCGTGGCGAGCATTGCCGCCACGCCGGACTGGCCGGACGGATCGGCCTCGGTACCGGCGCGCAGCAGCAACTGCAGCGTCACCACCGGCAAGCCGGGGCGCGGTGCCACCACCAGGTCCAGCCCGTTGGCCAGCCGGGTTTGCTGCAGATCGGGCAGTTGCAGCGGCCGTTGCGGCTGCGGCGGAGGTGGCTCGTCCAGCCCCGGTGTGCCGGCCTGCAGCGCGGTTGGCAGCAGCAGCGCCGACGCCAGCGCGGTGCGGCGGTTGATGTTGATGGGCATCATGCGGCAGCCCCTTGCACATAGTCGATGCTGACCCGGTGCGCACGCAGCAGGTACTGCCGCAGCACCCGCTGCACATCGGCCACTTGCACCGCCTGCAGCCGGGCGATGTGGCGATCGGCATCGTGGGCATCGCCCTGCTGCAGCACCGCACGGCCGATCGCATCGGCCAGGCCTTGTGGCGTCTGGCGCTGCAGCAAGGCGCCGGTCAGAAACTGGGTGCGCACCTTGTCCATCTCGGTGGCTGCCACCGGGCCCTGCGCCAGCGCGCTGATCTGCGCCAGCAGCGCGGCCTCCAGCTTGCGCAGCGGCTGGCCAGTGGCGGCAATCGCATAGGCCGCCAGCAGGCCGGCGTCGGCATACAGCTCGGTGGCAAAACCGGCCGCCTGCGCCGCTTGCGTGCGGTAAACCAGGGCCTGGTTCAGCCGTGACGATTCACCGGCCGACAGCAGCGCGGCGGCCAGCTCCAGCGCCGGTGCGTCGGCATGGGCCACCGGCGGGCCTTGCCACACCAGCGCTACCGCCGGCAGCGGCACGTTGGGTGCCTTGATCTGCACCCGCGCATCCTGGCGGCGTGGCGGCTCGATGATGGCCACGCGCGGGATCGCCTGCGCAGGCGCCAGCAGCGGGCCAAAGTAGCGGTCCACCCAGGCATCGAGCTGCGGCGCGTCAAAATCGCCCACCACGATCAGCAGCGCGTTGTCGGGCCGGTAGTAAGTGCTGTGAAACTGGCGTACATCGTCCAGGGTGGCGGCGTTCAAGTCGGCCTCGCTGCCGATCACCGGGCGCTGGTAGGGGTGGCGCTCAAATGCCTGCTGCGGCAGGGCATTGAAAAGCCGGCCATACGGGTCGGCCAGCACACGCTGGTGCAGCTCTTCGATCACCACCTTGCGCTCGCTGTCAAAGCTGGCCTGGTCCACCTGCAGATGGGCCAGCCGCTCGGCCTCGGCCCACAGCAGCCGCTCCAGGTGGTTGGCCGGCACCTCGCTCTGGTAGGCCGTCATGTCCTCGGCGGTAAAGGCATTGCTCTGGCCGCCCACATCCTCGGTCAGGCGGTCGAACATCTCGGCCGCCATGTAGCGGGTGCGCTTGAACATCAGGTGCTCAAACAGATGCGCAAAGCCCGAGCGGCCGGCCGGATCGTCCTTGCCACCGACGTGGTACCAGACCTGCACGCTGACCGTGGCGGCGCCACGCATCGGCAGGCTCACCACTTGCAGGCCGTTGGCCAGGCGGCGCTGGCGCAAGGCCAGGGGGGGCAGCGTGATGGTGGATGGGTTGGGGCGGGCGGCCCGGGCCGGCATGACGCTGCTGGCGATGGCGGCCAGCCAGGCCAGGCCTTGGCGGCGGGTAACGTCAAATTGCATGGGGTTGGGCGGGCAGCGAAAAACCCATCATCGCCGATGCACCAAGGCTGCAAAGGCCTGGGGGTTCAGGCAGCGGCCAAAGGGGCCGCCGGGCAGCTCCCCATGGCGTGCCGACGCGCCGGGCCAGCCCCCGCGCGCGCTTGACGGCGCGTGCGACGTTCTTGATCGGCTGCGCATACTCGCCAGGCCGCTTCGGCTTCGTCGGCCGTCACACCAGCGGCGCCCTGCCACACCAGCCAGGGCGCCGCCGGAACCCCCCCGCTTCAGGTCATTGGCAGTTAAAGCTCGCCGCCAGGTCCAGGCTGCCACTGCCGCTGTAGCGCGCCACCTTCGGGTACGGGCACAGCGGCCGGGTGCGGTTGGCCGCCCAGCCGGCCGGCACATCGGCGTTCACGCTGCTGGCATTGCCCGGGCCGCGCGCCGAGGCGGTCACAGCCTCCGGCACAACCCCCTGCTCGACCCACTGCACCAGCGGCTCCAGCATGTCGAACTGGTCGGCCGCCGGGCCGCCCGAGCAGTGCCCCATGCCCGGCACGCGGTAGAAGCGCGCAAAGTTCGACGCGTCGCCGCCGTTGGCCGTGCGCAGGCCGTCGTACCAGGCCTTGGTGTCGTCGACCGAGAAAATCGGGTCGCTGACGCCGTGGTAAACCATCATCTTGGCGCCGCGATTCTTCAGGGCTGCAAGGTTGGTCGGGTCGGGCGGCGTCATGAAACTCATCGCCGACTCGGTGTAGGTCGCGTTGGTCGCATTGACCGAGCCGATCGCCGCGTCGATGTCCAGGGCGAGCGCAAACGCCGCGCCGTTGAAGGTTGCGGGATTCTGCGGTGGCACGCCCCAGATGATGCCGACACCGCCGGTGTCAAGTGCGACCGGCGCGGTGAACTCCCAGAACGGGATGCCGGCGCCACGGATGCCGCTGTC
>JANOBL010000453.1:0-2893 GCA_031411635.1 Betaproteobacteria bacterium | reverse complement strand
GCTCAATTACGAAGAAGGCAGCGAAAACTCGGTGCTGCACGGCGACGCCGGCAGTGAGCAGTTTTTGTCCGAGATGGCCAGCCCGGCGGCCTACCCGGCGCGCCACCTCAGCATGGAAAGCATTTACGAGTACGGTTCGCGGGTGGGGGTGTGGCGGTTGCTGCGTGAGTTTGAGCGCCGCGGCCTGCCGCTGACGGTGTTTGGTGTGGCGATGGCGCTGCAGCGCTGCCCCGAGGTTTGCGCCGCCTTCAGCGAGCTGGGCCACGAGATTGCCTGCCACGGCTGGCGCTGGATCCACTACCAGAACATCGACGAAACCACCGAGCGTGCGCACCTGCAGCTTGGCCTGGACAGCATCGAGCAACTCACCGGCCAGCGCCCGCTGGGCTGGTACACCGGCCGCGACAGCCCCCACACCCGGCGCCTGGTGGCCGACCAGGGCGGCCTGGCCTACGACAGCGATTACTACGGTGACGACCTGCCGTTTTGGCTGCAAGTGCGCAAATCCGATGCCACGCTGGCGCCGCACTTGGTGGTGCCGTACACGCTGGACAACAACGACATGCGCTTTGCGCTGCCGCAGGGTTTCTCGCATGGCGACGCGTTTTTCCAGTACCTGCGCGATGCGTTTGATGTGCACTATGCCGAGGGTGATGAACAGCCCAGCATGATGAGCATCGGCATGCACTGCCGGCTGCTGGGTCGGCCCGGGCGTTTGCGCGCGCTGCAGCGTTTTCTGGACCATGTGCAAGCGCACGACCGGGTCTGGATCACGCGCCGCATCGACATCGCCCGGCACTGGCAAACCACGCATCCGTTTGACGCCAACACCGCCTTCATCTGGGAATGACCATGGCCGCACTGCTGACGCTGAACCAACTCAACGCGGCCACGCCGGCCGAATTTGCCGAGCTGCTGCTGGGCACCTACGAACATTCGCCATGGATTGCCGAGCGCGCCGCCGCCGCGCGGCCGTTCACCACGCTGGCGCAGCTCAAGCACGCGTTGGTGCAGGTGGTGCGCAGCGCGCCGCAGCCCGAGCAGCTAACGCTGATCCGCGCCCACCCGGAGCTGGCGGGCAAGGCGATGGTCAGCCAATCACTCACTGCAGAATCCACCAACGAGCAAGGCAAGGCTGGCCTGACCGATTGCACGCCCGAAGAATTTGCCAAGCTGCAGCGCCTGAACGCCGAGTACAACCAGCGCTTTGGCTTTCCGTTCATCCTGGCGGTGCGTGGGCCGCGTGGACTGGGGCTGAGCCGGCAGCAGATCATCGGCACCTTCGAGCGCCGGCTCGGTGGCACGCTGGACTTTGAGTTTGCAGAATGCCTGCGCAACATCCACCGCGTGGCCGAGATCCGGCTGAACGAGAAGTTTGGCGTTGTGCCCGAGGCCGGCAACCGTGTCTGGGACTGGGCCGAGGCGCTGGCCACGCACAACGAGCCCGATTACCAGGCGCGCGGCGAGCTGACCGTGACCTACCTGACAGCCGCCCACCAAGCTTGCGCGCAGCAGTTGCACGGCTGGATGCAGGACGCCGGTTTTGACGACGTGGTGATCGATGCGGTGGGCAATGTGGTGGGTGTCTATCACGGCAGCGACGCGTCCAATCCATCAACCCGGCGCCTGCTCACCGGCAGCCACTACGACACCGTTCGCAACGGCGGCAAGTACGACGGCCGGCTCGGCATCCTGGTGCCTATCGAGTGTGTGCGTGCACTGGCCAGCGCCGGCCGGCGGCTGCCGTTTGGCATCGAGGTGGTGGGTTTTGCCGAGGAAGAAGGCCAGCGCTACAAGGCCACGTTTCTGGGCTCGGGCGCGCTGGTTGGCGGCTTCAACCCGGCCTGGCTGGACCAGACCGATGCCGATGGCATCACGATGCGGCAGGCGATGGTGGCCGCCGGCCATCCCGGCACGCTGGCCGCGATCAAAACGCTGCAGCGCGATCCATCGGCCTACCTGGGCTTTGTCGAGGTGCACATCGAACAAGGCCCGGTGCTGGACGACCTGGACTTGCCGCTGGGCGTGGTGAGCTCGATCAACGGCAGCGCACGCTACCTGGGCGAATTTACCGGCGTGGCCAGCCATGCCGGCACCACGCCGATGAACCGCCGGCGCGACGCCGCCACCGCTGCCGCCGAGCTGGCGCTGTACGCCGAGGCCCGCGCATCGGCCGACGAAACCTCGGTGGCCACCGTGGGGCAGCTCGTGGTGCCGCAGGGCTCGATCAACGTGGTGCCCGGCCGCTGCCAGTTCAGCCTGGACTTGCGTGCACCCACCAATGCGCAGCGCAATGCGATGGTGGCCGACATCAAACAGCAGGCCGGGCGCATCGCCGCACGGCGCCAAGTGGGCTTGAAGCTGGAAGAGACGATGGTGGCCTCGGCCGCACCATCCGCCCCGGCCTGGCAAGCGCGCTGGGAGGCCGCCGTGAGCGCACAAGGCCTGCCGGTGCACCGCATGCCCAGCGGCGCCGGCCACGACGCGATGAAGCTGCACGAGCGGTTTCCCCAGGCCATGCTGTTCATGCGCGGTGGCAACGCCGGCATCAGCCACAACCCGCTGGAGGCGATCAGCAATGACGACACCGAGCTGTGTGTGCGTGCGTTTGCCCACCTGATCGACCAACTGGCCACCGAGCTGTCATGACCTCTTTTGATCCTGTCTCCGACCAAGACCCGTACCTGACGCTGGACGCCTGGATCGACGCCCACTTCGACGACGAAGTGCGCTTTCTGCAAGCCCTGGTGCAGGTGCCCACCGACACCCCGCCCGGCAACAACGCACCGCATGCCGAGCGCACCGCCGAGCTGCTGGCCGGCATGGGTTTCGAGGTTGAAAAATACCCGGTGCCGAGCCCCGCGGTGCTGGACTACGGCCTGCAATCACTCAC
>JANOBL010000452.1:0-5728 GCA_031411635.1 Betaproteobacteria bacterium | reverse complement strand
TCTTCCAGCCGCGCGCACTGCGCCAGCGCACGCCGGACGCGATCAGGCGCTGCGCCTGCGATCGCGTGGCGGCAAGACCACGATCCACGAGGAGCTGGTCGGCGCGCATGGTCGTGTGACCCTGCATTCCCGCCTGCGCGGGAATGTCGCTCAATAGCGGTAGGTGTCGGGCTTGTACGGCCCGCTTTTGCTCACGCCGATGTAGGCGGCCTGCAACTCCGACAGTTCGGTCAGCTGGGCACCGATCTTCTTCAGGTGCAGCCGAGCCACCTTTTCGTCCAGGTGCTTGGGCAGCACGTAGACCTGGCCGACCTCGTAGTCATCGGGCTTGGTGAACAGCTCGATCTGCGCCAGCGTCTGGTTGGCGAACGACGAGCTCATCACGAAGCTCGGGTGCCCGGTGCCGCAGCCCAGGTTCACCAGCCGGCCCTTGGCCAGCAGGATGATCCTTTTGCCGTCGGGGAACACCACATGGTCCACCTGCGGCTTGATCTCTTCCCACTCGTACTGCTCGACCGACGCGATGTCGATCTCGTTGTCAAAGTGGCCGATGTTGCAGACGATGGCGTTGTGCTTCATCGCCGCCATGTGGTCGTGCGTGATCACCGCCTTGTTGCCGGTGGCGGTGACAAAGATGTCGGCCTTGTCAGCGGCCCAATCCATCGTCACGACGCGGTAGCCTTCCATCGCCGCTTGCAGCGCGTTGATCGGGTCGATCTCGGTCACCCACACCTGCGCCGACAGCGCCCGCAGCGCCTGGGCCGAGCCTTTGCCCACGTCGCCATAGCCTGCCACCACGGCAATCTTGCCGGCGATCATCACGTCAGTGGCGCGCTTGATCGCGTCCACCAGGCTCTCGCGGCAGCCGTACAGGTTGTCGAACTTGCTCTTGGTCACCGAATCGTTGACGTTGATCGCGCGGAACAGCAGCGCGCCCTTGGCGGCCATCTCGTTCAGCCGGTGCACGCCGGTGGTGGTTTCTTCGGTCACGCCGATGATCTCGCTGCCCTTGCGGCTGTACCAGGTGGCGTCCACCGCCAGCTTGGCCTTGATTGCGGCGTACAGCTCGCGCTCTTCTTCGCTGCTGGGGTTGTTGATCAGCGAGGCATCTTTCTCGGCGCGCTTGCCCAGGTGCATCAGCAAGGTGGCGTCTCCACCGTCGTCCAGGATCATGTTTGGGCCTTCGCCGGCAGAGCCCGGGGCACCCGGCAGGGCGCCCCTCACACCCTCGCCAAACTCAAAGATGCGGTGGGTGTAGTCCCAATAATCCTTTAGCGTCTCGCCCTTGTACGCAAACACCGGCGTGCCACGCTCCACCAAGGCGGCGGCGGCATGGTCCTGCGTCGAGAAGATGTTGCACGAGGCCCAGCGCACTTCGGCGCCCAGTGCCTGCAAGGTTTCCACCAGCACGGCGGTCTGGATCGTCATGTGCAGGCTGCCGGTGATGCGGGCGCCGCGCAAAGGCTGGCTGGTGGCGTACTCGCGGCGGATGGCCATCAGCGCGGGCATCTCGCCCTCGGCGATGTTCAGCTCCTTGCGGCCCCACGCGGCCAGCGTGATGTCGGCAATGGCGTGTTGGGTGGATGGGATTGGCTTCAAAACGGCGTTCATGGATATGGCTCCGGTGACAGGTTGCCCAAACAGCTTGAAACGGGGGGGGATTTGTTGGACCTCACCCGCTGCAAAAACTGGGGGTGAGCGACGTTGCACTGAAGAGTGGTTTCGAGCCTGGGGCCAGCGGGTGGCCTTGCAACGCTCCTCGAAACAGCGCGCATTTTAAGCACAGCACAAGCCCCTGTGCTGGTGATCCGCTGCTGATGGGGCGTGCAATGTTGCCGGCCTGGCCCGGCGCGGCGCGGATGCGATGGTGATCAGGCCGTCAACTGGCGTGCCACCTCGGCGGCCACCCCTTCCACACCCCGGATCAGCACGCTGCGCGCGGTGTCGATCTGCGCCAGCAGCGCGGCGGCGTCGTCAAAGCGCTGGGACAAATCCACGTCCTCCAGGTGCTCGGCGCGCGGGTCGATGCCTCGAAAGCCGGCGGAAAAAATCTTCTCCAGCCACACCGTGTCGCCCTTGGCGTTTTGCGCCTTGATGCCCACCATCAGCCCCGGCACATACGCCGTCATGCCGTGCAGCGCCACAAAGCGGCCCATCACATTGGCCAGCAGCAGGCCATCGGCCTGCGGCGCCAGCTCACGCACCTGCTTGAACAGCCCGGCTTCATCCCGCGCTGCGTTGACTGGCACCGACAGCACCTTGACATCGGCCTCGTCCAGCGCCTCGGCCAGCGCTTGCACAAAGTGCTCGTGCAAGCGGGTCTTGTCGGGGTCCAGTGCGGCGGTCACCTGCTCGGTCTTCAGCGCCGCATCCTTGTTGCTGATCGCGCTGACGATCGCCCGGCCCACGGTGCCACGCACCACCGGCGGCGTGGTGGCGATCAGCACCTCGTACTCCTCGACAAACGGCGGGTCGATCACCGCCAGGCGGCGGAACGGCGCGCTGCGGCTGGCGGCCCAGCCATGGGTGCCCAGGGCCAGAACCAGCCCTCCTTGCAGTGCGTGGCGGCGGTGCATTGTCATGAGGCTGATGCTAGCGCGGCGGCATCAAAACGCTGTGGGAGACTGCCGCAATGCCGCCCAAGACCCCGCAGCGCTTGCGCCCGCTGGCCGATCTGCCGCCGGCCCGGCTGGCCGATCTGCATGGCGTGCTGACCGACATCGACGACACCTTGACCCGCGATGGTGAGATCGAGCCAGTGGCGCTGGCAGCTTTGCATCAACTGGCTGCGGCCAAGCTGCCGGTGATCGCCATCACCGGCCGGCCCGCCGGCTGGAGCCAGGCTTTTGCGATGGCCTGGCCGGTGGCCGCCATCGTGGCCGAAAACGGCGCGGTGATGCTGCGCCGCCAGGGCACGGCGTTGCAGGTGGAGTTTGTGGCCGCTGCCGCCACCCGCGCCGCCAATGTGCAGCGCCTGCAGGCCTGCGCCAGCGCCGTGCTGGCCCAGGTGCCGGGCGCCACCCTGGCGCGCGACAGTGTTGGCCGGCTGACCGACATCGCGATCGACCACAGCGAGTTCAGCCACCTGCCGCCCGAGGCCATCGACCAGGTGGTGGCGCTGATGCAAGCGCATGGCCTGACCGCCAGCGTCAGCTCGATCCACATCAACGGCTGGATCGGCGATCACGGCAAGCCCAGTGGCGCACGCTGGGCAGTGCAGCAAGCGCTGGGCCGGCCCTGGCGGGCCAGCGAGTGGGTTTACCTGGGCGACTCCACCAACGACCAATCGATGTTCGAGGCCCTGCCGCTGACCGTGGGCGTGGCCAACATCGCGCGCTTTGTGCCAAAGCTGCGCTGGCTGCCGGGCTTTGTCACCCAGGCTGAGCGCGGCGCCGGTTTTGCCGAGCTGGCGGCGGCGCTGCTGGCGGCTCGGGCCGCGTTTGCCGATCCGCCCCGATTCACAACAGGCCCAGAAAGCGGCTGATCCGGCCCAGCTCATCATCCAGTGCGGCGCCAAAGCTGGCATCCAGCGGTGCCTGCCCGGCCACATAACCCAGCTTCGGGACCAGCATGCCACCCGCCACCGCCAGGTTGCCCCAGCCAATCACCTGGCCTTGCCACAGCAGCGGCAGCGCGTAATAGCCCCGTAGCCGTTTCGGCGCCGGGGTGTAGGCCTCAAACCGGTAAGCCCAGCCCCAGAAGATCTCAAACCGGCGGCGGTCCCAGACGATCGGGTCAAACGGCGCCAGCAGGCGCAGCTTGTCGTCAAACACATGGCGCTTGGACGCGGGGTTTTCGCCCAACGGCCAGAACCAGCGTAGACCGTCCACCACGGCCGACGGCAAGCGCTGGTGGGCGCGTTTCAGCATCTCGCGCCGGTGGATGGTCCATTGCGGTGCACCACCACCCAGGTGGCTGACCAGCTCACCCAACGAGCGTTCGGGCAGCGGCGCGTATTTGCCGACGATCACATCCACCAGCGCATCCATCGCCACCACTGGGTCCACAGCGTCGGCATCCGCCGGCCGGGCCGCATACAACCGCACACCGCCCTCGCGCCGGGCAATGCGCAACTGGCCGCGAAAGTGCATCGCATCCAGCAACTGCGTGCTGGCATTGGATGAGCCGCCAAACCAGTTGCGGCTCTTGCCATGCTGGAACTGCGCATCCACTTCACGCGGGTGCACCACGCCGCGCTCGCGCACAAAGTCCAGCACCGCAGCGGCTTGCCGGTGGCGTGCCGTCGGCCACTCGCTGCGCGCTGTGCGGGGGTGCATCAGCGCCTGCGTGGCACGCGGCAAAAAACCGTAGTTGACGAAGAAGTCTTCTTCGATGTCCAGCCTGGGGTAGCGCGCCTCCAGGTCACCGGCGTGGTAATCCTTGACGCGGTGGCGCAGCGTCAGGTCTTGGGCCCGGGCCGGCGCGCGGATCGGGTCGGCCTGCACAAAGCCCAGCTTGCGGATGGCTTGCGGCAGGCTGGTGGGGGTGAACAGGCTGCGCGCCACGGCGTGGCGGCATAGCGTGTCGAGATGGAGCTTCATCGCCGCATGATGCCCATTCCAGCCCCTGGCTACGCCACACCGGTGATCGGATGCAAGTCCGGCCCTGAAGTTGCCCGCCTGAACAGCGATGGCGAGACCCCCATGTGCTCGCGAAAAAAGCGCGAAAAGTTGCCGGGCGACGAGAAGCCCAGCTCCAGCGCCACCGAGGTCAGCGGCTCTTCGCGCAGCACCAGGCGCCGCACCGCCTCCTCCACCCGCACTGCACTCCAGAACACTTGAGGCGTGGTGTTGAGCTGGTCGCGAAACAGCGAAAAGTAGTGCGCCCGCGACAGCCCCACTTTGCCGGCCACGTCTTCAACCGCGATCGGGTCGGCCACGTGCTCGCGCATGTAGCTGATGGCGGCGCGCAGCCGGTGGTCCAGCATCGGCAAGCGTGCGCGCAAGCCGTCCGGGTTGACGGGGGCCAGCGACGCATCGATCGCCGTCGTGATCAGCGACTCAACCGCCTGCTCCAGCCGGGCCAGCCCATCGGCTTGCACCGACACGATCATGTCCAGCACCCGCCAGCACGCCTGGCGCAGCGCCGGGCTGATCGGCACCCGTGGCGACGGAAAGAAAAACGGCCGGCCACTGGCCGCACGGCGCTCGTCCAGCCAGTGCTTGTTGATGTAGAGCACCAGAAAAACCGCTGGCTGCGTCTTGTCCAGCAAGCGTGCATCGTGCGACTCGTAGGCATTGGTGCCGAGCGCGATGTTCTCGCTGTACTGCACCACCTCCGACCCCAGGTTGGCCTGCACCCGGCCGCCGCCCAGCCAAAACGCAAACTGCGTTTCAGCATGGGCATGCGCCACCAGATCATCGTGCAGGTGCAGCACCACCGCGCGGCCAAACACGCCTTCACGCAAGGCATAGGCGTCTGTCATGTCGTGTCTCCTGGGTTTGAACTATCGCGCAGCGACTGGTGCACTGAAAGGCACTCAAGCCCGCTTCGAGGGAAAGCACCGATGAGCGGACCAGACTTGGCGATAAGTCGATGGACTCAGCGATAAGCGTGGTCAGCCGCCAATTTCTACAGTCCTTCTCACGCGATCTGCGTTGTCGGCAGGTCAACCCAACGGATCAGGTGGAAGGAGATCGACATGCGCATTGCAAGCTATTTCTGGGGTGGCCAACGGCAGGTGGGCCTGGTGTCGGCCGACGGCAGCAGCGTGACGCCGCTGGCGCTG
>JANOBL010000451.1:0-2077 GCA_031411635.1 Betaproteobacteria bacterium | reverse complement strand
CGGCGAAAAAAACGAGTCCGAAAACGCCGTGGAGTCCTGCCACAGCGTGGTGCGCTCACGCCGCCGCGACGACGATGGCCGCTGGCTGGGCGTCGCCCCCGGCATCGCGCTGCTGCTCTGCGCCGGCTGTGGCCCACGGGACGCGGCACTGCCCTGCGGTACCAGCAACTGCAGCTCCGGGATCGACGGCAAATGGTCGGCCGAGCAACGCAGATAACGCACCCGGCAAGCGCCCAGCACCGATTTTTTGATCCGCGTCGCCCGGCCCGGCGGCCCACCCCGGTCATAACTCAGATCAATCGCGGCCAGCACCCGGCCGTTGGCGCTGCAGATCGCAAACGCGACATGGATTGCGCCCAGCAACTCGTACCAATAGCGCATGCGCTTGGGGTCGTTGGGTTGGCAAAAGCGCACCAGCGGCAGCTTGGCCAGCACCACATGGTGTGGCAGCGCCTCGCGCAGCAAGCGGTAGACGCGGCGCTCGTCGGCAGTGAAGACGGGCCTGGGCATCAAATCCCAGTCCACCGGCAACGGTGCCGGTCCGGGCGGTGGGCGCTGGGACTGCCGCAGCAAACCGTAGCCCACCAGCACGGTCAAAACCAGGAGCGCGGCGGTGGCGATCAACCACGGAAGAAACTGCTGCATGGAGCCTGCGGCGCAAGGGGTAGCGCATGCATGCCGCCTTCATCCGGAGGCAACACGCAAAAATGACAAAGCCGGTTGAAGCGATATTACCTTGTGCCTCAGGCCGCTGAAACCGGCAGGCAGGGGGGTTTACCGCGCTTTGTCCACAGGCAGAAGGACCGGTGACGCATCCAGCAGCGCCACCGCTTGTGCCGTCAATCCTTGGCGTTTTGGCCGCTGGCCTTGCCCACCCCGGTCTTGACTTCGTGGATCGCGTCGATCAACGAATCCACCAACCAGGCTTGTTGCTTCAAACGGTAGTCGATGGCCGCCGCGCCGTCACCCACCCATTGTTCAACTTGCGAGGCCAGGGTCTCATGCGGCAGTTTCAGGTAGGCATCGGATTCACTGCCAGCGCGCTCGACGGTGGCGCCGGCCTTGCGCGCGATGCGCAGCATCGCAGTGTTTTCGCTCAGCGCGTGGATGAACAAGCTGTCCAGGCCCCGGTTGCGTGCGTGCAACATTGCATGCTCAAACAACCGGCCGCCGTAGCCCCGGCTGCGTGCATGGGCCGCCACCGAGCCGCCAAATTCAGCGGCTTTGGGGCTGGGCGCATCGGCATTTGGATAAGCCAGGTGTGCCAACGCGATCAGGTCCAGCCGGCGGTTGAAGATGCCGAAAACTTCGTCACGGTCGAAGTCCAGGCCGTCCACGTAGCGGCCAATCTGCTCATCGGTTGCTGCGTAACCAAAGCGCAGGTAGCGGTCACGCTCGGGCAAGTTGGTGAGGTGGGCCAGGATGCGGGGCCGCTCCCCGGGTGACAGCGAGCGAATCGGAATCCACGGCGCGGTGTGGGCCGGCGCCACGGCCGGCACGGCCGGGTCCGACGCCAGGTGGCCAAGGGCCTCGGCGGGATCGGGGGTCTGGGCTGTGGGGGGCATGGTGTTTCCAGCGGATTGGTAAAAACCCTGATGCTACGGCAAGCGGCTGAAGCTTGCCGGACTGATCGACCCGGCTTGCCAGCTTGTTACTGGCTATAATCATTGGCTGACCTCAAAGATGGCGAGGTCATGCGCAGGCCAGGTGAGATCCCGTGGCCGTGAAGCCGGCAGCACAGTACACCAAACCGTACACCAAACAGTACACCATCGAGAGGTCGCCCTGATAAGCGGTTCCGAGGTGGTGGCCGGTGCCCACAAGCGCAGAGAGCGTGCCATCCCGGTGCGGTGCCCATGGTGGGTGCCGGCCCAACCCGAAAGACCCTCATGAAGACCTTCAGCGCCAAACCGGCCGAGGTGACGCACGAGTGGTTTGTGCTTGATGCCACCGACAAGGTGCTCGGACGTGTTGCCAGCGAAGTGGCACTCCGTTTGCGCGGCAAGCACAAGGCCATTTACACGCCTCACGTCGATACCGGTGATTTCATCATCGTCGTCAATGCCGACAAGATCCG
>JANOBL010000450.1:0-3084 GCA_031411635.1 Betaproteobacteria bacterium | reverse complement strand
GACGCACGCTCGCTGCGTCGCCCACGTCCAGATCCTTCAGCGCTTCGACCAGACGATCCGACGACATCAGCAGCGCGGCCTTCTGGAAGTGCGCGATCATGAACATCAGGAAGTGCTGGTGCCTGAACTGCGCCAGCACGCCGCGGTTGGGGCAGCTAAAGTAGTCCGAGCGCGCGTCGCCCACCACAATCAGTGCATGGCCGTTGCAGAGATAGCGGGTGTTGGGGGCCGCGCCGACATCGGACCAGAAGCGGTCGTAGCAGTAGCGCTGCTCGAAATCGGCGATGTGCTGCTCGGCAAACGGCAGGCCGCCATCACCGTGGCCGGCACCGGTGACCAGGCCCAGCCGGATGAAATCGTTGCGTGACAAGGCGCGCGGCTCGTCCAGCGCCAGGTAGGCCATCATCGGCATGCGGTGGTATTCGATCTGCCGGTAGCGCAGCGCACCGGGTGGCGGCGCCGGGTTGGCATGGTCGGCCACCAGCGGCTGCAGCAGCCAGGCCCAGTGGGCCGAGATGCGCGGTGCGCGGTGCTCGGCCACGTGTGACAAAAATGCGTCGCGCTGCTGCGCGTCGGAGCTGGCCAGCACCTGGCCATCGGTGCCCAGCCATTCGGCCTCGCTCAGGCAGTGCAGCGGCTGGCCGTCGGCATCCCAGCCGGGGGGGTAGGCCCGGCCCACCCGGTACAGCAGTTCTTGCGCCTGGACCAGCGGCAGGTCGTCGGATTCGAGTTCGACATTGAGCAGGATGACATCGATGTCAAAGAAGAAGTACAGGTCCAGGTGCACCACGCGCAGCGTCAACGCGGGCTCGCCAGCGCGGGTGACCACCCGCACCGCGGCCACGTCGCGGCGCCGGAACACCCGCATCGGCGGGCCGGCGCTGTCGTCGTCGTTGCCGCTGTCCTTGCCGCTGTTGCTGCCCGGTGGCGCATGGCGCGCGGCGCGGCCTTCGCCGTACAAAAACTGCTGCACAAACGGCAAAAAGGTGACGAACTCGTTGTAGTGCCGCTCGTGAAACTGCTCGCGGTCGCCGGTGTACTCGTCCACTTGCTCGCGCCACGGTGATGCCTCGCCCAGCGCACGCAACTGCTGCCACGGCGGGTGGCCGGTGGCTGGGTCTTGCGGCAGCAGGCGCAACGGCCACAGCAAGACCTGGCGCAGGTGGCGCACGGTGGGGCTGCCAATGGTGGCCGGGGCAACAGGCGGCGGGGTGCTGAGCATGGCCCAAGTGTAGGCAAGGCGAGAATGCGTGGCCTGCTTGCACACCCTTACCGACAAGGCCTCGCCCCATGGAATTGCTGACCAACCCCCAGACCTGGATCGCCTTTGCCACGCTCACGCTGCTGGAATTGGTGCTGGGCATCGACAACATCATCTTCATCTCGATCCTGGTCGACAAGCTGCCCAAGGCGCAGCAGAACCTGGGTCGCCGGCTGGGCTTGTTCATGGCGATGTTCATGCGCATCGGCTTGCTGCTGGTGCTGGCCTGGATCGTCGGGCTGGTGGCGCCGCTGTTCAGCGTGCTGGGCCAGCAGATCTCGGGCCGCGACCTGATCCTGATCCTGGGCGGTTTGTTCCTGATCTGGAAGAGCACCGGTGAGATCCACCAATCGCTGGAAGGCGACGACGAGCACGGCCCCAGCGCGGCCCAAGCCGGTTTTGCCGCGGTGATCCTGCAGATCATGGTGGTGGACCTGGTGTTCTCGCTGGATTCGATCATCACCGCGGTGGGCATGGTGGATGACGTGCGCATCATGATCGCCGCGGTGGTGACCTCGGTCGGCTTGATGATGCTGTTTGCAGCGGCGATTGGCCGTTTTGTGTCCGACCACCCAACGATCAAGATGCTGGCGCTGGCGTTTTTGGTGGTGGTGGGCGTGGTGCTGGTGGCCGAGGGCTTTGGCCACCATGTGCCCAAGGGCTATGTCTACTTTGCGATGGCGTTTTCGCTGGGTGTCGAGATGATCAACATCACGATGCGCAAGCGCTCGGCCAGCAAGGTCAAGCTGCATGCATCGCGCATGCCGGGGGAGTGAGCAAGGCGCATCAGGTGCTGCGGTGCCTGGCGATGAAGGTGCAGATGGCCTCGATCAGTGCCTGCGGCTGGTCGCGCTGCGGTGAATGGCCGCAGCCGGCCAGTTCCAGCAACTGCGCTTGCGGCACCGCGCTGGCAATGCCGTGGATCTGCGCCAGCGTGCCGTACTCGTCGTCCAGCCCCTGCACCGCCAGCAGCGGCGCGCTGATCGTGCTTATCTCGGCCACGATGGACCAGTGGCGAAACTGCGGGTTCAGCCAGATGTCGTTCCAGCCCCAGAAGGCCGAATCGGGATCGTCGTGGTGGCGTGCCAGCCGGTCACGCAGATCGGTGTCCAGGTAGGCCTGGCGGGTTTGGCGGATGCTGGCCACCGACAGGTCTTCCACCAGGATGTGCGGCGCCAGCACGATGCAGCCGGCCACCTGGGCATTGAAGCGCGCCGCATGCAGCAGCGCGATCGAGCCACCATCGCTGTGGCCCAGCAGCCAGAGTTGGTCGTGCGAGGGCTGGATGTCCAGCGCGGCCAGCAGCGCGGGCAGCACCTGTTGCGCCTGGCGGTGCATGAAATCCACGCCCCAGGCCTCGTTGGCCGCGCGGGGTGTGGACCGGCCGTAGCCCGGGCGCGAGTACACCAGGCCTCGGCAGCCGGCCGCGTCACACAGGCGTTGGGGAAAATCACGCCACATCGACAACGAGCCCAGGCCTTCGTGCAGGAAGACGATCAGCGGTGCATTGCTGCGCTCGGGTGACAGCCGTTGGGCTTCTATCAAGACTGGCCGTCCGGCCCAATCGATCTGCACAAGTTGGCTGCTCATTCACTCATTCACTTTTGCGTGCCAGCTCGCGCAGCTTGAAGCGCTGGATCTTGCCGGTGGCGGTCTTCGGCAAGTCGTCCAGAAACTCGATCTGGCGCGGGTATTTGTAGGGCGCCAGCCGGTCTTTGACAAAGGCCTTCAGCTCGTCTTCGCTGACCGCCGCGCCGGGTTTGCGCACCACAAAGGCCTTGGTCTTGGTCAGGCCCTGGGCATCGGCCACGCCGATCACCGCC
>JANOBL010000449.1:0-16834 GCA_031411635.1 Betaproteobacteria bacterium | reverse complement strand
GCCGGGTTCACCGCTTGCCGCACCGATGCGGCCAGGCGGGGCGGGCCACCCGGGGCCTCCGCCTGGCCCAAGGCTGCTGACAAGGCCCGGTTGATGCGCTCCATGGGATCCATGCTGACCTCCGGTGAACACCGGGTGATGGGGCTGGAGGCCCTCTTGTCACCGCGACATTACAGTATGATGTGTCATGCATGATAGACACATTGGGTTCAATCGTCAACGGCCGTTGACAGGGGCGTTGCGCTGATGGCGCCAGCACCGGTGATCGTCGTGGGCGCCGGCATCGGCGGGCTGGCGGCGGCGGTGGCCTTGGCGGCGCAAGGCGCGCGGGTGCTGGTGATCGAGTGTGATGCGCTGCCCGGTGGCAAGCTGCGCCCGGTGTCGGTGGCTGGCCAGTGGCTGGATGCCGGGCCCACGGTGCTGACGATGCGCCCGGTGTTTGAGCGTTTGTTTGCAATGGCCGGCGAGCGGCTGGACGAGCATTTGCAACTCACCCCGCTGCGCATCCTGGCCCGCCATTGGTGGCCCCGTGGCACCACGCTGGATCTGCATGCGGACCGTGCCGCCGCGGTGGACGCGATCGGCCAATTTGCCGGTGCCGGCGCAGCGCGCCAGTACACCGAGTTTTGCAGGCGCTCGCAGCAGATGTTCAACACACTGGACGGGCCTTACCTGCAAGCGACGCGGCCAAACCCCTTGTCGCTGACCTGGCGCTGCGCTGCTGCGGGCGGCCTGGCGGGCCTGGCCGGGCTGGCGATCAACCCGTTTCAAACCCTGTGGCAAGCGCTGGGCCGGCAGTTTGACGATGCACGCTTGCGCCAGTTGTTTGCGCGCTACGCCACTTATGGCGGCTCGTCGCCGATGCTGGCGCCGGCCACGCTGATGTTGATCGCCCATGTGGAGCAGGCCGGCGTCTGGTCGGTGGCGGGTGGGGTGTACCGGCTGGCCGACGCGCTGGCCGGCCTGGCAACCCGGCTGGGGGTGCAGATCCGCTGTGGCCGGGGTGTGGCGCAGATCCAGGTGCAGCATGGCCGTGTCAATGGCGTGTTGCTTGAAACGCGCCCGGGCGAATCGCGTGGTGAGTGGCTGCCCGCGTCGGCCGTGATCTTCAACGGCGACGCTGCGGCGCTGCCGGCCGGCTTGTTGGGCCCCGCGCTGCGGCACGCGGTGCCGGCGCGCCCGGTGGCCAAACGCTCGTTGTCGGCGTTGACCTGGAACCTGGTAACACCGGTGCAAGCTGCAACGCTGTCACGCCACAACGTGTTTTTCTCGGCCGATTACCCACGCGAGTTCAACGAGTTGTTCCACCAGCGCCGCTTGCCCACCGAGCCCACGGTGTACGTTTGCGCGCAAGACCACGACGACGCTGCGCTGCAGAACAACAGCGCCCCCCAGCGCCTGCTGTGCCTGGTCAACGCCCCGGCGTTGGGCGACGCCGAAGCCCCGACCGAAGAGGAGATCGCCGCATGCGAAACCCGGACCTTCGACCACCTGGCCCGTTTGGGCCTGGTGCTGCAGCCCTTGTCCCCGAGCCGGGTGCGCCACAGCCCGCTGGATTGGGCGCAGCGCTTTCCGGCCAGCGGCGGGGCGCTGTATGGCCAGGCCACGCACGGCTGGCGGGCCTCGTTCAGTCGGCCGGCGGCGTCGACCCGGGTGCCGGGGCTTTACCTGGCGGGCGGGAGCTGCCACCCGGGGGCGGGTGCGCCGATGGCCGCGCTGTCGGGCTTGCTGGCGGCGCAACAGTGCCTGCAAGAGCGTCCTGGCCGGACTTTGACCGCGCCGTGGCGCCCGGTGGTTATGCCTGGTGGTACCTCGACGCGCTGAGCGACGACGGCTGCCATGCGCTGGTGGCCATCGTCTTCATCGGCAGTGTGTTTTCACCGTACTACGCGCGTGCCAGGCGCCACGGCCCGGTCGATCCACAACAGCACGTGGCGATCAATGTGGCGCTGTACCGCACCGACGGTGGGCCGGGCGCGCGCTGGGCGATGACCGAGCGTGGCCAGGGCGCGTTGCAGCGCGGCGCCAACACATTGGCCATCGCCAACAGCCAGTGGCACTGGGACGGCCAGGCCCTGGAGCTGCGGCTGGACGAGTGGGCCGTGCCCTGGCCGCGCCGGCTGCGAGGCAGCGTGCGGCTGCACCCGCAGGCGCTGGGCAGCGCCGCGCCGTTGGCGATTGATGGCGCGGACATGCACCACTGGTGGCCCATTGCCCCCTGCGCCCGGGTGGAGGTGGACCTGGTCGATCCAGCCTGGCATTGGCAGGGCGATGGCTACCTGGACAGCAACCGGGGCGGCCTGCCACTGGCGCACAGTTTTCAGCACTGGCAATGGGCGCGTGCGGCGCTGGGGCCGGGCCAGGCGGCGGTGGCCTACGACACCCGCTTGAGCGATGGCGCCAGCACCCACCTGGCGCTGCAGTTCGATGCCCAGGGCCGCTGCCAGCCGTTTGAGGCACCGGCGCAGCAGCCACTGCCGGCCAGTGCCTGGCTGCTTGCGCGCCAGCAGCGCAGCAGCACGGCGCCAAGCGTGGTGCAGACCTTGGAAGACTCACCGTTCTACGCCCGCTCACTGGTGCAATCCACCTGGCTGGACCGGCCGGTGCTGGCGATGCACGAAAGCCTGCATCTGGACCGTTTTGTGCAACCCTGGGTGCAGGCGATGCTGCCGTTTCGGATGCCGAGGCGGGGCGGTTGAGCTTGGGTGGGGCAAACCGCGCCGGACCTGCGAGTGCCTGCCGACCATGGATTTCACGCCGAACAAGTGCCGGCTTTTTGTGTTCCTTGATGGCGACATGCTGTTGAAGGCGCGGGTGGTGACCGCTTCGATGAGAAGCGCTCGACGACATCAGTCGCAACTATGTGGTCGAGACGGTGATCAAGCATCCGCAACGCGCCGAGGCCGAGCGGGCCTGGAACTTACCCTATGCGGCGGTCGAGGAGGTTCTGGTGAACGCGATGTATCACCGCTCGTATGAAGAGCGCGAACCCATCGAGGTGCGCATCGAGATGACCTTGCCCGGTGTGCCGCGCAGCAGGAATCAGCGCTACCGGCTCACCGCCGCCGGAAAGCAGGCCATCAGGCCCAAGCGAGCCGGACATCAGCAGCTACACCGACGTTGAGCGGATCGCCGGCCGCAGTAGCTTCAACCCACCACCCCAAACCCCAGCACCCGAACCGCCGCGCGAAGCCGCGCTTCGTGCTCGGCCCGCACCACCAGCCGTCGCTCACTGGCCAGCGCGCACAAGCCCGCCGTCTCAGGATGTGCCGCAATGCGGCCCGCAATCTCGGCGTCGGCACACTCGATCAGTAACGCCGGTCCCAGCACCCGCAAGGCCGTGCCGCGTTTCTGCGCTGCGCAGATGAAGACCTCAACCGTCTCCGGCAGCGGCTGCTCATCGCGGCTGCTCAGAAACTCGCCCAGCGCATTGGCGTCATGGCCGTTTTCCACCGCGGCCAGCGCCTTTTGACGGTCCAGCAGCCAGCCCGTGTCGCCCACCGGGTTGGCCCAGATCTCCAACACACCCAATTCCTCCGGCGCCAGTGGGCCGCTGACCACATTCACCGTCAGGCTGGGCAGCACTGACAAGCCGGCGCTGCGCTGTGTCACCGTCGGACGGTAGTCTGGGCTCAGGCCCAGACAATATGCGCCCAGAGCGGTCAGACGAAAGTAGGCCAGGCCGTCGTAGCGGCTGAGAAAATCCAGTGTCTCGGCGGCCCACAGATCCTGAAAATCGTGCTTTGAGTGCTCGGGCGGGACATAAGCCACATCGACGATGCCCAGCGCCGCCACGTACTCAAACAGCACACACAGCAGATAGCGCATTTGCAGAATGGTCCAGCTATGGGCGCCCGCATAGCCCAGGCCGCCGTACTGGGCATCGCCGACATACAGCTTCCACGGATCGTGCGTCACATCGAAGTCGAAATCCGCCGCCTGCATGAACCTGGAGAATTCTTCGACCGCGATCCATTCGCCCACCGGGCATTCCTTCAATGCGCTGGCGATCGCGGCGCGGCGCGGCAGCACCGCGGCCATCACCCGGCCGGCTGACTTCTGGCCCTTGATCAGGTCGATTCGGCTGAACTCATCCAGCAGGCCCGATTTAAGCCACTTCAGCCAAGCCGCGCGCAGCAACTCGGCCGGCGCGGTGGTCAGCGCCTTGCGGCCGGCCGGGCTCAACGCCGATTTGCTGCCGTTGCGCTGCATCAGCCCGGCAGATTGCAGCAACAAGGGCCAGGCAAATGCCTTGATCGGGCCGATGTCCATCTCTGGCCGCGTCAGTGTGGCAAGGTCCGCGTAGAAGTCGCCGCCGCTGAGCTTGTCTGCCAGCAGCCGCATCGTGCTGGTGCCGGCCATCGATGTCTTCTCGCTGACCTGCACTTTGCCCTGGTCCACCAGCCGCAACAGCATTGGCAAATCGATCAGGGCTTCACGCTCGGTGCAGCGCACGGTCAGCGGCTGCTCGCCAACCTGGTCCGGCAGCGTTTCAATCACCCGCAGGCTGGCTGCCGCGGGCGCGGGCACGAAGCTGCGCAAGCGCTCAGCCAGATCCAGCGGCAAGCCGTGCCCCAGCCGGTCTTTGTGCAGAAACAGGGCGAGCGGGGTGGGTGGCCCGTAGCGGTCGCCATAGGCGCGCTTGCTGTCCTCGCTGGGCACGCTGAAACTCGGCCAGGCCCCGTATTTGGCATGGAAGCGCAAGCCGTCAAACAGCGCACCCGGCGCGTCCATGCTTTCTGCCACCGCCAGGCGCTGCATCGGGTCCAGCCTGTCCCACAAAGCGCGCAGTGGTGCCCCTTCCAGATGGCTCAGGATGGCGGCGATCAACTCATCCTTTCTGCCACTACGGGCGGCGCCAGGCAGCAAGGCGACCAGGGCCTTCAATTCATCGACGGTCTTGCCCGCCAGTGCTTCTTTCAGGGTGTTCATGGTCATCGACAGCGTGATCGGTTGTGGCCTCGCGCAGCAGGGTAGCAGCCGCCTGCTCGTGATTGCGCTCGCGCCGCAAGATCAGCAATTCGCGCACCCCCCAGGCCACCGGCACGCCGAAGCCCAGCACCAACTCCAGCCAGATCAGTTCCATCTGCTGATTGGCCTCACTCGATTGCCAACACCCCCCGATCCCGCCGCTCCAGCCGCTCAAACAGCGCCAGCACACCTTCCAGCCGGCGTGGTGGCGGGGGGTTGAACACACTGTCATGCACCGGCCCGGTCACCGCTTCCACCAGATGCCGGGTGGCGGCCAACGGTGGTGCCGCTACGCTGGCCGTGGCGGGAGCCAGCAGCAACAGCGCCTGCAACAGGCTGGCCAGCTTGCGGCTGCGGCTGACCACAGCCCGGCCGTCCACCGCGTTCAGCCCACGCCGCTCCACCTCCAGCCCGATTTGCGCGTACAAAAACCGCGCCGCGTTGATGCCGGGCCGGCAGCCCAGCGGCAGCGCCGCCACGCCGGCATCCACCCGGGCATACAGCGCGTCGGCCTCACGCAGCAGCCGCTGCACCACCTGGCCCAGCGCGGGCGAATGCGCCGGCGCCGCCAGCCAGGCCTCGGGCGAGATGCCCACCTCGCGCAGCCACTGGCGCGGCAGGTACAAACGGCCCAGCCTGGCGTCCTCACCCACGTCGCGGGCGATGTTGGAGAGTTGCATCGCCACGCCCAGATCGCAGGCCCGGGCCAGGCCGGTAGCGCTGCGCACGCCCATCAGCAGCGCCATCATCGCGCCCACCGTGCCGGCCACCCGGGCCGCGTAGGCCTGCACATCGGCCAGGGTGTCGTAGTGACGGTCCTGGCCGTCCCACTCAAAGCCTTCAATCAGGGCCTCGGGCAGTTGGGGGGGGATGTTGAAGCGCTTCACCACCACCGCCAGCGCCCGGTCGGCCGGCTGGTCCAGTGGCTGGCCTTGGTAGACACGCTGCAGCCGGTGGCGCAAGCTGATGACCGCCGCACTCGCAGCCGCCGCCGAGCCAGCGCCGGGCAATCCGCCCGGCGTGCCGCCGCCGGTCTGGCCATCCACCTCGTCGTCGGCCAGCCGGCAAAAGGCGTACAGCGCACAGGCCGGGTCGCGCACCGCCTGCGGCAGCAGCCGGGATGCGGCCAGAAAAGTGCGTGAGCCATTGGCCAGCAGCGCGCGGCAGGCGGCCAGGTCTTGGTCTTCGGCGGTGATGGGCATCTTGGGGTTCTCAGGTTGGGGCAACGGCAAGCACCTGGTCGCCATGCGGCACCAGGCTGTCCAGCACACGGGCAGACGACAACACCCCCGGCAGGCCGGCGCCGGGATGGGTGCCGGCGCCCACCAGGTACAAGCGCGCCACGTCTTCGCTGGCGTTGTGCGGGCGAAACCAGGCGCTCTGCGTCAGCACCGGCTCCAGGCCAAACGCCGCACCGCGAAACGACGACAGCCGGTCTTGAAAATCCAGCGGCGTCAGCATTCTTGAGGTCACCAACTCACGCGACAGCCCCGGCAGCAAAGTGCTCTGCAGCCGCTGCATCACCTTCTGGCGATACGGCTCCGCCGCTTGTGCCCAGTCGGTGCCGCTTTGCAGATGCGGCACCGGCGACAACGCATAAAACGCATCGTTGCCAGTGGGCGCCAGCGATGGGTCGGTGGCGGTGGGGCGGTGCAGGTACAGGCTGAAGTCTTCGGCAAGGTGTTTGCGCTCGAAGATGTCGGTCAGCAGCCCCCGGTAGCGCGGGCCCAGCGCGATGGTGTGGTGGGCCACGTCCGGGTACTGGCGCCGTGTGCCGAAGTACCAGACAAACAGGCTCATCGAGTACCGCGCGCGCTCGATACGGCCATCGGTCCAGTGTTTGCGGTGCTCGGGCGCCAGCAGCCGGCGGTAGGTGGTGGCCGAGTCGGCGTTGGACACCACCGCGTCGGCCGCCAGCCGCTCGCCGTTTTCCAGCAACACACCACAAGCCGCGCCGTCCTTGACCAGGATCTGCGCCACACCGGTGTTGCAGCGCACCTGGTTGCCCTGGCCTTCGATCAGGCCGACGATGCCTTTGACCAGGCTGCCGGTGCCGCCCATCGCAAAGTGCACGCCAAAGCGCCGCTCCAGAAACGCGATCAAACAGTACACCGACGTGGTGGCAAACGGATTGCCGCCCACCAGCAGCGATTGAAACGTCAGCACCACGCGCAACCGGGGGTCGGCCACGTGTTTGCAGGCAAGCTGCCACACCGTGCGCCAGCCCTCCAGCTTCAGCAACTTGGGCAGCACCCGGGCCATGTCGGTCCAGCGGCTGAACGGCACATGGCCGAGTTGCTCAAACCCCACCTTGTAGATTGCCTCGCTGGCGGCCAGGAAACGCGCGTAACCGGCCACGTCGCCGGGCGCAAATCTGGCGATTTCGGCCCGCATCGCAGCGGCATCACCGCTGTAGTCAAACACCGCACCGTCGTCAAACCGCACCCGGTAAAACGGGCTCACCGGCGCCAATGTCACGTCATCGGCCAGGCGCTTGTCACACAGCGTCCACAGCTCTTCCAGCAAAAACGGCGCGGTGATCACCGTGGGCCCGGCGTCAAAGGTAAAGCCGTCCTGCTTGTAAACATAAGCCCGGCCACCGGGCGCATCCAGCTTTTCCAGCACCGTGACGCGCCAGCCGCGTGCGCCCAGCCGCACCGCCGCCGCCAGCCCACCAAAACCACTGCCGATCACCACCGCATGCGGTTTCACGCGGCTGCGCAGGGTTTTTGCGCCGGCCGCCAAACCGGGTTCAAACGCCGCGTTTCCGGGCAAAGAGCCCGCCATGAAAGGTGTCAACATTTGTGTATAGTATTTGTGTCAACTTTAATTGACAATAGGGTTGCCCGCCATCTTCGAACTGCCTCTGCGCGGGGGTCGATGCGGTACAGTCCACGCTCTTGTTGCACCCGTATCCGGGTGCTGACCTTGGGGGTGTGGTGGCGGCAATCCGGATCGAAGGGACACTGGCATGAGCCCAAACCCTGCTGATATGGCGGATCTGGGCGTGCTGGCCGGGTTGGCGCCCGAGTTGGCCTCCACCTTTGCGTCCATCGCCAGCGACATCGCGCTGGTCATCGGCCCCGATGGGGTGATCTGCAATGTGGCGTTGGGCGATGCACCACTCTCGCGTGCTGCCAACCAGTGGGTGGGCCGGCCGTTTGTAGACACCGTCACGCAGGACACCCGGGTCAAGATCGAGCAATTGCTGCTGGAGGTGGACCGCACCGGCATCTCGCGCCGGCGCGAAGTCAACCTGCCCGGGCTGGAGGGGCTGGACATCCCGGTGGCGTTTGCCGCCATCCGCCTCGGCGCCGATGGCCCGGTGCTGGCGGTGGGGCGCGATATGCGCGCCATCGCCGCGATCCAGCAGCGTTTTGTCGAAGCCCAGCAAGCGCTGGAGCGTGATTATTGGCAGCAGCGGCAAGCCGAATCACGCTACCGGCTGCTGTTCCAGGTGGCCACCGATGCGGTGATGGTGGTGGATGCTGCCAGCTTGACCATCGTCGAGGCCAACCGGGCCGCCGCGCAGATGTTCCGGCGCGAGGCCGATGCGCTGGTGGGCCTGCTGGCCACGGTGGGCATCGATGCCAGCTCCAGGCCGGCCGTGGACGAACTGCTGGCCACCGCCCGTGCCAGTGGCCGGCCGGCCGAGATGCGCGCCCGCTTGGCGCGGGGGGCCGCTGCGGCGACGGCCGCGCCCGGCGCCGAGTTGACGCTGGTGGATATCTCGGCCACGCCGTTCCGCGCCACGGTGGACGCTGGCAGTGTGATGCTGCTGCTGGTGCGCGCCCGCAACAGCGAGGTGCCAGGCGGCGACAGCAGCCAGCAGCTTGCCCAGTTTGTAGAGCACACGCCCGATGCGGTGGTGATCACCGATTCCGCCGGCCGGGTGCTGATGGCCAACCCGGCCTTTTTGCAACTCTGCCCCGCCGGCCAGGCCGATGCCCAGCTCAAGGGCTGTGTCTTGACCGAGGTGCTGGGCGATCCCAGCCACCGCCTGGCGGTACTGGTGGCCGATGTGCGCCGCACCGGCATTGCACGCCAGGTGCGGGCGCCGATTGGTCGTCATGATGGGCGTCATGACGGCCGCAATGTCAGCCACAACACCGGCCGCGCCACGTTGGAGGTCGAGGTCTCGGCCGCGCTGCTGGCCGAGGGTGATCAAGAGTGCATCGGCTTCACGCTGCGCCGCCTGGCGCCCCGGCCCGAGCCGTCGCTGCAGCCGGTGGATGAGCTGGCGATGGCCGTCGAGAACCTTGCCGTGCAGTTGGGCCGGGTGGCTTTGCCCGAGCTGATGCAGCAAGCCAGCCTGTTGGCCGAGCGCCACCTGGTGCGCGAGGCTTTGCTGCGTGCGCGTGGCCATGCCCACACTGCCGCCGATTGGCTGGGCATCACGCCCGAGAGCCTGGCACAACGCCTGCAGCAGCACGGCCTGGTGGCCAACCCCGCGCCCGTCGGTGCCAGCACGCTGCTGAATTAGTGCTTCTTGGCGCCCGTGGACACCAGTCCGGCTTTCGGCCAGGCCGATCTCAGCAACTGTGAACGCGAGCTGATCCACCTCGCGGGCTCGGTGCAGCCGCACGGGCTGCTGCTGGTGCTGCGCGAGGCCGATTTGCAGGTGGTGCAGGCCAGCGCCAATTGCGAAACGCTGCTGGGGCTGGCGGCCGAGCGGCTGCTGGGCCAATCGCTGGCGCTGCTGGGCGGCGATCTGCAAGCCCAAGTGGCCGCGCTGGCCCCCAGCCCCGATCTGGTCGAGCCGCGCCCGCTGCAAACAGATACCCAGCTTGGCGGTGCCGCAAAACGCCAGTGGGCCGGCCTGCTGCACCGGGTGGCCGCGCAGGGCGTACTGCTGCTGGAACTGGAGCCACGCCACCCGGCCGGGCCGGCGGCCGACATCATGGCCGACGATCCGGCGCTGCTGGCGCAGCTTTCAGACGCGATGCAGCGCTTCAGCCAGGCCGCCAGCATCGGTGCGCTCAGCGACGGCATGGCGCGCTGTGTGCGCGAGATGACCGGCTACGACCGGGTGATGGTCTACAAGTTCGACCCCGACGGCCACGGCAAGATCATTGCCGAGGCGCGCGATCCGCGGCTGGAGCCGCTGCTGGGCCACCACTACCCGGCGTCCGACATCCCGCAGCGCGCCCGTGAGCTGTACCTGCGCAACCGCGTGCGGGTGTTGGTGGATGTGCACTACCAGGCCGTGCCACTGCGGCCGGTGCGCCTGCCCGATGCCAACGGCCGGCTGGGCGCCGGGGATGAGCTGGACATGTCGATGTGCGGGCTGCGCAGCATGTCGCCGCTGCACCTGCAATACCTGAAGAACATGGGCGTGACCGGCACGCTGGTGGTGTCCCTGGTGCGCGAGGGGCGGCTTTGGGGCCTGATCGCCGCCCACCATTACCGCGCCCGCACACTGGGCAAGGCGCTGCGCTCGGCCTGCGACTTGCTGGCCGAAGTGGCGTCCACCCGTATCGCGGCGATTGAAAACTACGCCCATGCCCAGGTGGCGATCATGGTGCGCCGGCTGGAGCAGCGCCTGGTCGAGGCCACCTCCACCGAGGGCGATTGGCGGCTGGCGCTGTTTCGCAACCCCCGCACCTTGCTGCAGCCACTGGAGGCCACCGGCGCCGCGCTGTTCCACGATGGTGAGCTGCTCACCTCGGGCGAGGTGCCGTCCACACCCGAGCTGCGCGCCTTGCTGCCCTGGGTCGATGCCCAGTACAGCGAGGCGCCGTTTGCCTGCAACGCGGTGGCCAAGGCCAACCCGGCGTTTGACTCGCTGACGCCGGTGGCCAGTGGTGTGCTGGCGGTCAAGCTGTCGGCCAACCGGCCCGATTACCTGGTGTGGTTTCGCAAAGAGCAGTTGCTCACCGTCACCTGGGCCGGTGACCCGGCCAAGCCGGTGGTGGGCAACGATCCGCTGGAGCTGTCGCCCCGGCGCTCGTTTGCCGCCTGGTCCGAGATCGTGCGCGGCACCGCGCTGCCCTGGAGCCCGGCCGAGCTGGCGCTGGCGCGTGCGGTGGGCAGCGCACTGGTGGACATCATCGTGCAGGTCAATGCGGTGCGGCTGCTGGTGGCCGAGCACCAGCTCGCCGGTGTGCGCGCCACGGTGCAGGCATCGCTGGAGCCGGTGGCGATTGCCGAACACAGCGGGCGCGTGCTGTTTGCCAACCCGGCCTTTGCCGAGTTGCTGGGCTGCGAGGCCAGCACGCTGAGCCGGATCGAGGATGTTGCGCTGGCCTTTACCCAGCCCCAGCGGCTGCTGGACGGCCTGGACGCAGCGCGCCAGGCGCACCAGGCCTGGCGCGCTGACCTGGTGCTGGTGCGCAGTGCCGGCGCCAACAACGGCCATGAACCCAGGCCGGTAGCCGTGCGTGTAGAGCGTGTGCCCGGCCGCGACGGCCAGGTGCTGGGCTTCATCATCGTGCTGACCGATCTGCGCGACAGCCAGCGCGCCAGCGCCGCACGGCGCCATCTGGAGCAGACGCTGGCATCGGCCGCGCATGGCCGCGAGCTGGATGCAAGCCAGTCCGGCGTGCGCGCCGACGAGGTGTTTGGCGCCATCCTGACCAATGCCAGCCTGGCCGCGATGGACATTGCCGACAGCGCCTGGGGTGCCGGCGTGGCGCCGCTGCTGCAGGAGGTGGAGGCCTCGGCCCAGCGCGCCACCGCGCTGTACGGGCGCATCCGCCAGTTGTTTGGCCAGTGAGCTGCGGCTAGGCCGCGGCCAGCGCCTCGAACAAAAGCACATGTTGCGCAAACGCCCACTGCGCCTCTTGCACTTGTGCTGCGATGCCGGCCTCGTCCAGCGGCAGTTGATCAAGTGCCAGGCGCATCTGCCTGACCATCGTCGCCACTTGCGCCGGCGGTCCAAAATCAAAGAACAAGCTGCCTGGGCCAGAGGCCAGGCCATAAGCCTGGCGCACCACCCGGCCCAGCGGCTGGCCACCGCTCAAGTCACCCAGATAACGCACATAAGCATGGGCGGCCAGCAGCGCCGGCTGGCGCTGGGACAGCTCGGCCAGCCGGTCGGCATAGGCCGTGGCCACGGCCTGTACCGGCAGGTTGCCAGCCCATTGGGCGCCGTGCAGATGGGCCAGATCGGCAGCCAGTGCTTCGGCTCGTGCCAGGCCCGGTTGCTGCAGCGGCGCCAGCACCGGGTGGGTGGCATGCTGGGCCAGCGCCGGTTCCAGTGCGGCGTACAGCCTGTGCAGGTTGCGCTGCATCGCGACGAAGCCCATCAGCGGCAATTGGCCGCGGAGCAGGCTGGCCATCACGCCGGCCCGTTCGGCCTGGGTGTGCAATGTCTTGCTGCCTTCACGCAGGCGTTGCGCCAGACCCATGGGTGTCCCTGTGTTCATCCCGCCGCCAGTGGGCGGTGGAGCCGCCGCGATGATAGCCAGCACTGAGCGCCTGCACTGGCCCAGCGACGGCCAGCACTGGCCGCACCGCAGCGCGAGCCGCTTTGTCAGCGCCGGGGGTTGCGATTGGCATGTGCAGGTGCATGCAACAGGCAGCGCGCCCGACCCGCGCCCGGTGCTGTGGCTGCTGCACGGCATGGGCGCGGCCAGCCACTCCTGGCGCGGCCTGGTGCCGTGGCTGGCGCCGCATTGCAGCTTGGTGGTGCCCGATCTGCCGGGCCATGGGTTCAGCGGCCGGCTGCCGGCCGCTGCGCAATCGATGGCCGGCATGGCGCGGGCATTGGCCGATTTGGCGCTGGCGCTGCAACTGCCACCGGCTGCGATCGTCGGCCACTCGGCCGGCGCGGCGCTGGCGGCGCGGGCGGTGCTGGACGGTGGTTTGGCGCCCGGCCGGCTGGTGGGCATCAATGCCGCGCTGCTTCCGTTTGATGGCCTGGCTGGGCGGTTTTTTGGCCCGTTGGCGCGCTGGATGGTGGGCCAGCCGCTGGTGCCGTGGCTGGTGGCGCGGCGGGCCCGGGACGGTGCCGCGGTGCAACGCTTGGTGGCTGCCACCGGATCGCAGTTGGATGCGCCCGGCCTGGCGCTGTATACCCGGTTGGTGCAAAGCCCGGCCCATGTGGCCGGTGCGCTGGCGATGATGTCGCACTGGGATTTGCGCCGCTTGTGGTTGGACCTGCCGCGCTTGCCGGTGCCATTGGCCTTGCTGGTGGCCAGTGGCGATGCCACGGTGCCGCCATCGCAGGCGGCGCAAGTGCAGCGCCGGATGCCCCGTGTGCAGGTGTTGACGCTGCCCGGCCTGGGCCATCTGGCGCATGAAGAAGCGCCCGATGCGGTGATCAAGGCCCTGCGGCCACTGCTGCCGGACCTGCTGTCGATTTAAGCCGACCGCGCGGCCTACCGCCAGGCCGCCAAGACATCACATTCCGGCGTGCCCTCCGCGCCCACCGATGTGATGGGCCGGTTTTGCCCACCTGAGGTGCAGCGCCAGCGCTTTGAGGCCGCCTGGGCCACCGGGGAGCTGATCCCCATCCTGAGCGTGTTTGCTGGCCAGATCCTGTTCCCCGAGGCCAATGCCATCGTCGCCTGGATGGTGCGCGAAAAAATCCGCGCCCAGGTGCACGACCCCGAAGTCGCCCGCCTGCTGTGCCCGACCGACCATCCTTTTGCCACCAAGCGGCCCTGCCTGGACACCGGCTACTTCGCCACCTTCAACCGGCCCCATGTGCGGCTGGTCGACCTGCGCAGCCCGCCGATCCGCAGCATCACCGAAACCGGGATCACCCTCGCCAACGTGGCCAACCAGCCCGACGAGGCGATGCCGTTCGACGCCATCGTCTACGCCACCGGATTCGATGCGATGACCGGCGCGCTAGTGGCGGTGGACATCACCGGCCGCGACGGCCAAACGCTCAGAGCCAAATGGGCCAACGGCCCGGCCGAGCTGAACGCCGCGGGCTATTGCGCCCCTGGCTGCGCCCGCCGGCGCCGCGACAGCATGCCCAGCGCCGCCACGCCGCACAACATCAGCGACCAGCGCTCGGGTTCGGGCACGGCCGGCACGCCCGAGATGTCCAGCGCGATCCAGCCCTGGTCGTAGGCAATGCGGTTGACGCCGGGCGCAAACAGCGTGTTGACATGCAGCCATGCGCCGCTCTCGGTGGTGTAGAGGTCGATGCCGTCCAGCACCAAGGTCGAGCCGCCCAGGATGCGCAACCCGTTGCCGCTCTGGGCGCCGCCCACACCGTCCACGCCGTTCAGGTACAGCGCCTCCCTGCCGCCCGTGCCGCGGTGGCCGTTGTTGATCGCATCGGCCAGTTCCAACTGGTTGATGGCGCCGCTGCCGCCCACCGTCAGTCGGCCGATGGCAAAGTTGTTGGTGGCGATCGCCCCATCGGCCAGCGCGCCGAGCTGTGCGCCGCCCACTTCCAGCGTTTGCAGGCCGCTGCCGACAAAGCTGACCAGCGCCAGGTCGGTCGCAACCTGCGACGCCACCGTCTGCGCAAACGACAAGTCGCCGGTGAACTGCAATTCGCTGCCCTTGCCCGCCGCCACCGTGCTGCCGGCCAGCAGCGCCAGGTCACCATCGACCGCGATGCGCGAGGCGGCATCGACGACGTTGAAATGCACGCCGGTGTCGGCAACAAAACCGCCCAGGCGGATGCTGCCCGCTGTCGCGACGTTGAAATTGAGCTGGCCGCGGTTCAACGTGACCGGGGCTTGCAGCGCGCCGAGCTGGATACTGCCGCCTGAAGCTGCGCTGAAAGTCAGCGCGTCGTTGCGGCTGGTTGGGGTGACCAGGGTGCGCACGCCTGAGATGTCGATCACACCGCCGTTTGAGGCGGCAACTGTGTTGGCCACCCCCCGTCCGTCACTGAACGCGGAGTTGATCGACTGCAACTTCGACAAGTTGAGCACGGAGCCCTGGCCGCTGGCGCCCATCAGCGTGAGATTGATCCCTATGCCAGTGGCGGCATAGTCGGCAGTTAGCGTGCTGCCGTCCAGCGTGGACCCACTGCCGACCGAGAAGGTCGAGTTGGTGATGTCGGCCACGCCCGCATAGCCGCCGACCCGCATTGTCGACGCGTTGGCCAGGCTGACCTGTATACGGTTGGCGCGCTGCAAGGGGCCGAGAACGATTGAACCACCGTCGGCCGAGAACCTGGTCCAGCCACTGTCCAGCGTAAAGCCGGCGACATCCTGCAACGACGCCAGCCGGATGCTGCCACCCCTGGCGGCACTGAACGCCAGTGCATCGTTGCCGCTGACGGGCGCGATCAGGCGCGTGACCGCCGACAAGTCGACCACTCCGCCGCTGCCGGCAGCAACCGAGTTGGCCACCCCTCGGCCGTCGCTGAATGCCGAGTTGATCGACCGCAGACGCGACAGGTCGAGCAGCGATCCCTGGCCATTGGCGCTCATCAGCGTGAGATTGACCCCTATGCCGGTGGCGGCGTAGTCGGCGATAAGCGTGCTGCCGTCCAGTGTCGAGCCGCTGGCCGCGGCAAATGTAGAGTTGGTGATGCTGGCCACACCCGCATAGCCACCAACACTCATCTTCGATGCGTTGGCCAAACCGACCTGAACGCGGTTGGCGCGCTGCAGCGGGCCCAGATCGATGCTCGCGCCATCGACCGTGAATCGGGTCCAACCAGTGTCCAGCGTGACACCAGCAACGTCTTGTAGCGACGCGAGCCGAATGTTGGCGCCACTGGTGGCGCTGAGCGTCAGCACATCGTTGCCACTGACGGGCGCTATCAGGCGCGCGGCCGCCGACAGGTCGATCACACCGCCGTTGCTGGCGCTGACCGTATTGGTCAGACCGCGACCGTCAGCAAAGCCGGAATCGAGAACCTGCACACTGGACAAGAGCAATTCCGACTTGGCCGCGGCCGCGTTGAGGATGGTGCGGTTGACCAGCCCGCTGGCATCGAACTTTGTCGCCGCGATCTTGACCACCGCGCCATTGACCGCCGATGCGGTATTGGCGTTGCCGATGAAATCGCTGCCGGCACCGAGTGCGGTCAACGCGGTGGTGTCGGCTGACACCGAGCCGCCAAACAGCGCCCTTCCCAGCACCGTCAGGCTGTTGGGCAGGATGAGGCTGGGCGAGCTGAGGCTGATCGACGCGCCGGCGTCCAGCAGCAGTGAATCCAGCCGGTTGGTGCCGGCAACGCCGTACAGAATCGTCTTGCCCGGCGCCACATAGGCGATGAAGCTGTCGCTGCCGTTCAGCGGTACGCGGCCGATGTCCCAGTTGCCAGCGGCGCCGTATTGCCCACTGGCCGCGCCGACCCAGCTCGCGCTGAGCTGCACTGCGCCGGCGGGTGGCGAGACCAGCGGCAACAGGGCCAGTGCACAGGCCGCGGCAACGCGGCCATGGGAAAAACTGCCAAGGTTCTTGCGCATCACGATCCTCCGGTTTGATGTCCCACGACGGGTGGCGAATGTTCAGTGGGCAGCCGTGATCGGCCCGTGATCGGCCGATGGCCCGGCGCCGCGGGCCGCTCTGCGCCGGCAATTGCATGGGTTTCCCTGAGCATGGCAATCCTTCTTTTGATGTTCAACGATGCGCGGCACATGTTCGGTGAGCCAGCGTGATCGGCGCGTGATCGGCCGATGGCCCATTGCCGCAGCGGGCCAATTCACCCGGCCGCGTCGTTTGCATGCACGATCAGGTCTCGCGAATACAAGCGACTGCAAGCGGAGGAGCCGTGGCCGATGCGCCAACGTCAGCGTCACAACCAGCGCCGCCATCAAGGCGGCCGACCCAGCCGGCCAACGCGATGAGGCCACCCGGGGCGACGAAGCCACCGAAGCGACGGCGGCCGCGCGTTGATGCGCCCGCCATGCCGGCGGTCGATGCGCCAGCCAACCCACCGCCACCGCCAAGCTTCCGTGTGCACCTGCTCGGTGCACCTGACCTGCTGGGCGCAGAC
>JANOBL010000448.1:0-1574 GCA_031411635.1 Betaproteobacteria bacterium | reverse complement strand
ACCGGCGCGAGCCGCGGCATGTGGCGCCATTTCGGCTTCGACGATCTCAAGCGCATCACGACCGCCTGCCTGCTGGCCGGGACGCTCGCCGCGGTGGCCGTGCTGACGGCCCGCCTCACGGGCGTGGCGCGTGCGGTGTTGCTGCTGCACCCGCTCTTCTGCATTGCCGCGCTGAGCCTGCTGCGCATGCTGTACCGCACGCTGTGGGAGCACGCCCGCGGCCGCGCCAACGGCCTGGCCGGCGAGCCGCGCCGCGCCATCGTGCTGGGTGCCGGCGAGGCGGCACGGCGCCTGGTGGCCGGCATCCATCTGCGCGACGGCTGGACCGTGGTGGCCTTGCTCGACGACGATCCCGCCAAACGCGGCAGCCGCATAGGCGGCATCCCGGTGCTGGGGCCGCTGGCCGATCTGGCGCTGCCCCATATCCACAGCGAGGCCACGCATGTGGTGGTGGCGATGCCCGGCGCCAGCGCCGCGCAGCGCGCCCAGGCGATCGCGATGGCCAAGCAGATCGGCTTGCAGGTGCTGACGGTGCCCAGCCAGCACGAGTTGCAGGCCGAGGCCTGAACCCACTTAAAAAGCCGCTTAATTGGCGGCCTGGGCGGTGCCGCTTTGCCGCACCTGCAATGCCGCCGTCACTTCGCGGTTGACCTCATCGGCGGGCCGAAACTCGGGCACCAGGTTGCGGATCTGGCGCAGCATCGTGGCCGCCTCGTTGCTGTCGCAGGCCTGGCGCAGCGAATCCAGCATCTTGTCCAGCAGCGCCGGATCGATGTGGCGCTCACGTGCGCACATGATGCGCGGATGGCCACTGGGCACCACGTCGTCGCCGATCAGCAATTCTTCAAACAGCTTTTCACCCGGGCGCAGGCCGACAAAATCGATCCGGATATCACCCTCGGGCTGGTCGTCGTTGCGCTCGGTCAGGCCAGCCAGGCGGATCATCGAGCGCGCCAGATCGGCAATGAGCACCGGCTCGCCCATGTCCAGCACAAACACCTCGCCGCCGCGTGCCATCGCGCCAGCCTGGATCACCAGTTGAGCGGCCTCGGGGATCAGCATGAAGTAGCGGATGATCTCGGGGTGCGTGATCGTGATCGGCCCGCCGGCGCTGATCTGGCGCTTGAACAGCGGCACCACCGAGCCCGACGAGCCCAGCACATTGCCAAAGCGCACCATCGAAAACACCGTCTGGGCACCGGCGCGCTGGGCCATGGCCTGGAACACCAACTCGGCCGCGCGTTTGGACGCGCCCATCACATTGGTGGGCCGCACCGCCTTGTCGGTGGAGACCAGCACGCAGGTCTCGATACCCAGCGCCAGCGCCACCCGGGCCACCGCCAGCGAGCCAAACACGTTGTTGCGCAGGCCTTGCTGCATGTTGCTCTCGACCATCGGCACATGCTTGTAGGCGGCGGCGTGGTAGACGGTTTGCACCCGGTTGTCGCGCATCAATCGGCGCAGCAAGGCCTCGTCCAGCACCGAGCCCAGGCAGGCTACCAACTCGATGCCGCGGTCGACCTCGCGCAGTTCATGGTCGATGGTGTATAGGCCGAATTCCGAGTGGTCCAGCA
>JANOBL010000447.1:0-2322 GCA_031411635.1 Betaproteobacteria bacterium | reverse complement strand
ACGACGGCGCGCTCCTGCTCCTGCGTGAGCTCCTTGAGCAGCGGCTGCGCGTCGGCCACGCGCCGCGCCAGCTCGCCGAAATCGAGCTTCAGCGCCCGGCAGATCGCATCGACCCGCGTCAGCGGCATGTCGCCCTTGGCGAGCATGCGTTTGACGCTCGACTCGGCCATGTTCAGCGAGCGCGCCAGGTCGGCGTAGGTCATTCGGGCGTTCTTCAGCTCGGTCTTGAGGGCGGTCACGAGGTCGGCAGTAGTGCTCATCAAGCCATGGTATCGGCATTTGCTACCCAGGGTCGTGAAATAGTACCTTGTATCGATTGGCGATCCTTTTGCGGGGGTGCACGTCCTACATTTCGCCCACCCCGCCACCATTGGAGCCCGCCCATGAAATTGTTGCCCAACGACCACCGCGAACAGGCGCTGATCGCCGGCTTTGTCGCCCTGTTGCTCGTTGCCGTGTTCGGCCCCGAACTGCCGCCGCGCGACTTCGCCAACGGCCTGTTTGCCGATGCGCGCGGCCTGTACAGCCTGCCCAATGCCATGGACGTGTTGAGCAACCTGGCCTTCGTCGCTGCCGGCGTCTGGGGGCTGTGGTGGCTGCGCGCGCTCGACCAGGTGGCCGACCACCTGGCCAGCGCACCCGACTCGTCGCTGCCGATGCCGCTGCGCAGCGACACCCCGGTCGAGCCGCCCGACAACATGCTCGACTGCGCCTGGCTGTTCTTCGCCGGCCTGCTGCTCACCGCCGCGGGTTCGGTGTTCTATCACCTGCAGCCCGACACCTTCCGGCTGGCGGCCGACCGGGCTGGCATGGCGGTGGCCTTTGCCGGGTTGATGGGCCTGGCGGTGTGCGAGCGCGTCAGCCTGCGGGCCGGCTGGCCGACTGCATGGGTCACGCTGGCGGCGGGGCTGCTGTCGGTGGCGGTCTTCCATGAAACCGGCGACGAACTGCCCTGGGCGGTGGTGCAGTTCGGCGGTGTGGGCGTGGTGATGGCCTTGGCGATGACGCGTCCCGTGGCCGGCGCCATCGGCCTCAAGCTGTGGTGGGTGCTGTTCTTCTATGCGCTGGCCAAGCTGTTCGAGATGGGCGACCAGGCCCTGTACGCCGCCACGCACCACCTGATTTCGGGGCATACCCTGAAACATCTCACGGCGGCTCTGGCTGCGCTGCCGGTGCTGCAGGCCCTGCAAGAGGTCGGCCGCGAGACGCTCCGGCACAATCGCGAAGCGACCGCCGTTACCGCCTGACACAAATCCCGCAAGGGCCACACACGAATGACCACACCCGCCGACGGGCCCCCCAACGCCCACGCCAACCAGTTTGCGCTGCTGGGGCAAAGGCAGTTCGCGCCCTTCTTCTGGACCCAGTTCGCGGGCGCCGCCAACGACAACCTGTTCAAGTTCGCCTTCACCGTGATGGTGACCTACCAGCTCCAGTTGAGCTGGATGCGGCCGGCGATGGCCGGGCTGGTGATCGGGGCCCTGTTCATCCTGCCCTTTCTGCTGTTCTCGGCCACGGCCGGGCAACTGACCGACAAGTTCGACAAGACGAAGATGATCCGCTTCGTCAAGAACCTCGAGATCGCCATCATGGTCATCGCGGCCTGGGGCTTCTTCACGGCCGACGCGGTGGTGCTGCTGGGCTGCGTGTTCCTGATGGGGCTGCATTCCACCCTGTTCGGGCCGGTCAAGTTCGCCTACCTGCCGCAGGTGCTCGACGCGCGCGAACTCACCGGCGGCAACGGCATGGTCGAGATGGGCACCTTCGTCGCCATCCTGCTGGGCAATGTGGCGGGTGGCCTGTTGATCGGCCTGCCCGGCATCGGCGCGCCGCTCGTTGCCGGCGCGTGCGTGGCACTGGCGGTTCTGGGCTGGGCGGTCGCGCAGATGATTCCGGCGTCACCGTCGACCGACCCGCATTTGCGCATCAACTGGAACCCGTTCACCGAAACCTGGCGCAACCTGGCCCTCGCGCGCGAGAACATCGTCGTGTTCCGCTCGCTGCTGGGCATCTCGTGGATGTGGTTCTTCGGCGCGGTGTTCCTGAGCCAGTTCCCGAGCTTTGCCAAGGAGGTTCTGCACGGCAACGAGCAGGTCGCTTCGCTGCTGCTGGTGGTGTTCTCGATCGGCATCGGCGCCGGCTCGCTGCTGTGCGAGACGCTGTCGCGCCGTCAGGTCGAGATCGGTCTGGTGCCGCTGGGCGCAATTGGCATGAGCGTGTTTGCGATTGACCTTTACTTTGCGTCGCGCGGCCTGCCGCCCGCCCCGCTCATGGGCGTGGCCACCTTCATGGCGCAGCCGGCGCATTGGCGCGTCATGATGG
>JANOBL010000446.1:0-13419 GCA_031411635.1 Betaproteobacteria bacterium | reverse complement strand
CCCAGCGCTGCATGTCGTCGCGGCCCAGGCGCAGTGCATTCAGCACCTTGTGGCTGATGTCCTTGGGCAGGCTCTCGGCCACCCACTGCCGGATCTCGGCGCGGAAGGCCAGTTCTTCCGGGGTGAAGTTCAGGTCCATGGTGGGGTGTCTCCGTAGCGTGCAGGGGCGCAAAACCACCCTGTTTTAGCACGCCGGATCAAGCCGGATTTGTCCCTGCTGCGACAAGCGCCGGCCGGGATAATCCAGCCCGATGACGGACATCGAACAGCCGCCCGCCGGCCCGGGCTACCGTGCCACGGTAGCGGCGCTGGCGCTGGGCCAATTGCTGAGCTGGGCCGCGCTGTACTACGCGTTTTCCAGCTTTGTGCTGCCGATGCAGCGCAGCCTGGGCTGGAGCAAGCCGCTGCTGATGGGCGCGTTCACACTCGGGCTGGCGGTGTGGGGCGCGGCCACTTATGCGGTGGGTGCGGCGATCGACGCCGGCCGGGGCCGCGCGGTGATGACCGTCGGCTCAACGCTGGCCGGCCTGGGCTTCATCGCCTGGTCACAAGTGACAGCGCCGTGGATGCTGTACGCGGTGTGGGCGGTGTTGGGCGCGGCGATGGCGGCCACCTTGTACGAGCCGGCGTTCACGGTGCTGACCAAACGCTACCCCATGCGCTACCGCGAGGGCATCACCGCGTTGACGCTGGTGGGCGGTTTTGCCAGCACCCTGAGCTTTCCGGCCATCGCCGCGCTGCAGCGCGCCGGGCTGGACTGGCGCCAATCCCTGGCGGTGATCGGTGTGGTGCTGCTGTTGGTGGCGCCGCTGCACGCCTGGGCGCTGCGCGGCCCGGCGCTGGTGGCCGGCCCGGTGCTGGAAGATGCCCAGGCCGATGCCACCTTGCAGCAG
Source organism: Betaproteobacteria bacterium (assembly GCA_031411635.1). Lineage (GTDB taxonomy): Bacteria > Pseudomonadota > Gammaproteobacteria > Burkholderiales > Burkholderiaceae_C > Pseudaquabacterium. The sequence continues at coordinate 12,526 of JANOBL010000446.1, read as the reverse complement.
GCGCTGCGCCAATCCAGCTTCTGGCTGCTGACCTTGTGCTTCACCTTGCACAGTTTTGTGCAGGCCGCGCTGTGGGCCCATGTGATGCCGGCGTTTGCGTCCAAGCCGGTGACTGAGGCGCAAACCCTGCTGGTGCTGATGAGCATCGGCCCGGCCCAGGTGGCCGGCCGGCTGCTGTACGTCTGGCTGGGCCGGGGCTGGCGCCTGCGGGTGGTGGGTGCACTGGTGCTGGCCGGGCTGCCGATGGCCATGACCTTGTTTGCGCTGGGCCAAAGCCTGCCGGCGCTGCTGGTATTTGCCGCGCTGTTTGGCATGGCCAACGGGCTGGTGACCATCGTGCGTGGTGGCCTGGTGCCGCTGTACTTTGGCCGCTCGCATGTGGGCCGCATCGGCGGCATGTTGTCGGGCATAGGCCTGATGGCCAGGGCGGCAGCGCCGATCGCGGCCACCGTGCTGCTGCTGGTGCTGCCAGGGTATCGGGAGTTGATGCTGGTGCTGGCCGGGCTGGGCGTGGCGGCGGTGTTGGCGTTTTGGCGCGCGCGGCCGCCTTGAGGGTTGGGGGCTTGTGGAGAATGTGTCTGTGGAAAGTGTTGTTGTTCATGCGCATAAGTGGCAACATAAAAACTCTGCGAACCTGTCCACGCCACTATGAAGCCTCTCATCAACACCAACCACCGGCGGGCCACCAATGTGACGGTTGAATCGGCGCTGCTGGCCAGCGCCAAGGCGCTGAAGATCAATGTCTCCCAGGCGTCCGAGGAGGGCCTGGCGCGCGCCGTGGCACTGCGGCAGGCGCAACTCTGGCTGCAGGCCAACCAGGCCGCGCTGGAAAGCTCCAACGCCTATGTCGACAAACACGGCTTGCCGCTGGCGCGCTTCCGCAACTTCTGATGGCCAGGTTCGATGTTTATGCCAACCGGCACGAACCAGGCTATCTGCTGGATGTGCAGGCGGATTTGTTGAGCCAACTCAATACCCGCATGGTGGTGCCGCTGCAGCCGCTGGACATCGCGCCGGCCAGCGCCCACCGGCTGAACCCGCAGTTCACTGTGCAAGGAGCGCCGGTCTCGATGGTGACCCAGTTCATGGCCGCCATCCCCGCTGCGGAGCTGGCCGAACACATCTGCAGCCTGGACCAGCAGCGCGACGCGATCCTGCAGGCGATCGACTTTTTGCACCAGGGCTGGTGAGTGAAAAAAACCTGGTGTTGCCTGCGCGGGCGCCGCTTCAATCCATCTGGCTGAACAGCCGCAGCATCTGCCAGCAATGGTGGGGTGCGCCGGTCAGCGCTGGATCGATCAGCGCGGTGTGCATGAAATCGCTGTAGCCGGCGGGCAGCGCCTGGCTGCCGTCGTCCAGCCGGGAGAAGCCCATGCACCATTGGCCAAACTGCCGCTCGGCCACGGTGCCGCTGTCGATCGTCACCATGCCGTGATGCCGCAGATCGGCCGCTATGCGCTGGTGCAGCGCGCGCACAGCGGCTTCGTCGCCTTCCAGCACCTGCATGAAGTTGCCGTCCTTGTACAGCAGCAGGCCGGTGATGCCGGCGCGCTGGTTGTGCTGGCGGCTGCTGGCCAGCAAGGCGTGCAACTCGGTGCTGGAGAACCAGGTGACGGCCGCACTGACGTAGATCAGGAAGAACAAGGGCAGCCTCAGGATTCAACAACAATCGGCCAGTATGCAGTGCGGATTGACGCTGACGGCCACTCACGTGGATGACTTGCCGCCATCGGGCACCACGGCACAGCCATTGATGCGCCAAGGCCCCGGTACCTGGCGCGCGTCAAGCTGGCGCACCATCTGGTAGGTGGCCAACCAGCGGTGGCCGTCGGCATCGCGCAGTTGCACCACTTGCAGCACCGCGCCATCCACCCGCTCGGGTTGGTAGAAGGCGGTGGCAGCGGGCCGGATCACCATCGGATAAGCCTGCCGCACCATGGTCATGAACGCATTTGCATCGCCAAACTGGCTGCGGATGGCGGCCGATGCGTACAAAAACGCGCGCACCGCATCGTCGGCCGCCAGCGCCTGCAATTGGGCCTCGATCACCTGGCGCACCGCCCTGGCCTCGGCGGCGCTGGGCGTTTCGGCCAGCGCCGGGCCGCTCAAGGCCAACAGCGCCAGCAGGCCCAGCAACAACCTGCCCGGGGCAAGTGCCAGGTGCTGCAAAAAGGTTTTGCTCATGCGGCCGCTCCCGGGGCTTGACGATGCTTGGATTCTGCGGCCACGGGACGTTTTCAGGACGGCCCCGCCAGATCGGCCTGCGCCTGGGCCAACGCTTCGGCCTGGGCCTGGGCCTTGGCCTCACGCCTTGCGCCGCGAGATTCGCGCTGCGCCACCCAGATCGTAGCCGCGCAAATCAGCGTGCCGCCAATCAAGGTCGATTGGCTGGGCACGTCGGCAAACAACAACCAGCCCATCAGCGCCGACCACACCAGGTCCAGAAACTTGGCCGATTGCGTGGCCGAGATATCGGCCGCCATGAACGAGCGCGTCAGGCTGTAGTGCCCGGCGCTGCCCAGCACGCCGCACAGCAAAAACGCCGCCCATTGCCAGGGCCCCAGCCACTGCCAGTGCCACAGCGCCAGCGGCAGGCTGAAGATCGACACCGAGATCGATTGCCAGACCACGATCACACCGGGCGACTCATGCCGGGTCAGCGCCTTGGTCAGCAAAAACGACGCGGCAAACACCGGCGCCGACGCCAGCATCAGCAAATGGTAGGCACCGCCGCTGGCCGACAGCTTGGGGCCCACGACGATCAGCACACCGGCAAAACCCACACCGCAGGCCAGCCAGCGCGCCCAGCGCATCGGCTCTTTGAAAAACACATAGGCGCCGATCATGATGAAGATCGGCCCGGTAAAGCCGATCGCCGTCATGTCGGCCAGCGGGATGCGCGGCAGCGCCGAAAACCACAGGCACAAGCCGGCGGTGTGCACGGCGCCCCGGGTGAACTGGCCACCCAGTTGCTGCGGCCAATAACTGGCAAAGCCGTGGTGCCACATCACCGGCAGCAACACCAGCAGGCCAAAGAAGTAGCGCAAAAACTGGGCCTGGAATGGGTCCAGGTGCAAGGTCAACGAGCGCATCAGCGCGTTGAGCATCGAGAACATCAGCCCCGCCAGGCCGGTCCACAGCAGGCCCCGGGTGGTGGGGCTCCAGTGTGCGGAACGCTCGCGAAGCCCCGGCCAGATCACCCGGTTCACCCAGGACAGCGGCTGATTCATCGTGCGGCGATCGTGGCCCGCGCCAGCGCCGGGTGTCAGTCATGCCGGAGACAGCCGGGCGCCGCAGCAACCGGGTTATCGTGCGGCGATGTGGTGGGTGAGGGAGTGGGCAGTGAAATCCTTGGGCAAACGCGCTGACGGCTTACGGCTGGAGCGCATGCAGGCCTCGCGGATGTGGGTGGCGGATGGGGTCGGCAACGGGGTCGGCGGCGGCTTTCGCAATCAACATCCGATCCTGCCGGGGCTGCGCGAGCCTGGCGCCACCATGCCTTCGGTGATGGATTTTCTGTGCGGCGGTGAGCGCCGTGTGCCGCGTGGGCTGCTGCCGGCGGTTGATCCACGCCAGGCCTGGGCCAGACCCAGCCAAAGCGGCCTGCGCGCCACCTGGCTGGGCCACTCCACGGTGCTGATCGAGATCGACGGCTTTTGTGTGCTCACCGATCCGGTCTGGGGTCCACGTGCGTCGCCGTCGCGGCTGGCCGGCCCCAAGCGGTTTCAGCCGGTGCCGATAACGTTGCGTGCGCTGCCGCACATCGACGCAGTGCTGGTCTCGCACGACCATTACGACCACCTGGACTACCCGACGATCCGCGAGCTGGCCAGGCGCGAGGTGCCGTTCATCACCTCGCTGGGCGTGGGTGCACACCTGCAGGCCTGGGGCGTGCCGCCCGAGCGCATCACCGAGCTGGATTGGTGGCAGTCTCACACCGTGCCCGGCACCAGCCTGACGGTCACTGCCGCGCCGTCGCAGCATTTTTCCGGCCGGGGCTTGAAAGACCGCAACGCCACGCTGTGGTCGTCGCTGGTGGTGCGTGGCGAGCGGCACGCGGTGTTTTTCAGCGGCGACACCGGGTTGACCACCGAGTACCAGGCCATCGCCCAGCGGCTTGGCCCGTTTGACCTGGTGATGCTGGAGGTGGGTGCGTTTCACCCGGCCTGGGGCGACATCCACCTGGGCCCGGCGCATGCGCTGGAGGCCCATGCGCTGCTGGGTGGCGGGGTGTTTCTGCCGGTGCACTGGGGCACTTTCAGCCTGGCGATGCATGCCTGGGACGAGCCGGCCGAAACCCTGCTGGCCTTGGCGCCGCGCACCAGCGCACCGCTGCTGATGCCACGCCTGGGCGAGCCGGTGGAGCCGGCCCAGGCTGAAGCTGTGACGCCCTGGTGGCGTGGTGTGGATGCGGCGGACCAGCCAGCGCCACCGCTGGCACCCGAGGCGCCGGCAGGCTTGCAGACCTTGCCCAAGGCCATGCCCTGGCCGGTGGATTGAAAGACCATCGCGCCGATGAGCCAAACCCTGATCGGCGTTGACTTCTCCAGTGCCCCCAGCCGCCGCAAACCCATCGTGTTGGCCAGCGGCAACCTGCAGGGCGCCGTGCTGCGCTTGCAAAGCCTGCAACGCTTCGACACGCTGGCCGGTTTTGGCGCCTGGCTGCAGTTGCCCGGCCCCTGGGTGGGCGGCTTCGACCTGCCGTTTGGCCTGCCGCGGGAGCTGCTGCAGCACTTGGGCTGGCCCACCACCTGGGGCGCCAGCATCGAGCACTACACCGCACTGAGCCGGGCCGAGATCCGCAACAGCTTTGCCGCGTTTTGCAACGCCCGGCCGGTGGGTGGCAAGTTTGCGCACCGTGCCTGCGATGGGCCGGCCGGGTCCAGCCCGTCGATGAAATGGGTCAACCCCCCGGTGGCCTGGATGCTGCATGCCGGCCTGCCGCTGCTGCGCGCTGCCGGGCTGCACTTTCCGGCGCATGCGCCCGGGCAGGGCGATACCAGCCGCACCGCGCTGGAGGCCTACCCCGGCCTGCTGGCGCGTGAGCTGATCGCCCGGCGCAGCTACAAGAGCGACAACCGTGCCCAGCAGACCGCCGACCGGCTGATCACCCGCAAAGACATCGTCGAGGCGCTGGAGCAAGGCCGTACCCGGCTGGGCTTGCGGCTGAAGCTCAGCGCCGCGCAGCGCGATGCGCTGGCCGACGATGCCAGCGGCGATGCGCTGGACGCGGTGCTGTGCCTGCTGCAAGCCGGCTGGGCGGCGCGCCAACCGGGTTGGGGCCTGCCGGCGGGGGTGGATGCGCTGGAGGGCTGGATCGTCTCCGCCTGAGCCTTGGCCGTGTCGGCTACCATGGAAACCCTAGGGTCCGGCTGATTCGCTGCCCACATCGGCCTGGACCTGCCGGACCACAGCCTTTTGAACAACGGGATGGAATTGGCCACCGACACCGCATACGCCGAGCTGGGCCTGGCCCCTGGGGCCACCGAAGCCGAGGCCAAGGCCGCCTGGCGCCGTTTGGCGTCGCAATGGCATCCTGACCGCAACCGCACAGCCGGCGCGGCCAGCCGCATGCAGCGCATCAACCTGGCGTTTGAGGCGCTGCGGCGCGCCGGCTTTCCGGCCGATGAATCTGCTGATCCACCTGCTGATGCACCTGCCGCCGACCCGGTCAATGAACCGAGCCGCCCACCGGCGCAAGACGCCACCCCACCCCAGCCCCGCCAAACCATCACACGCCGGGTCAGGCTGACGCTGGAAGAGGCCGCGCTGGGCTGCACCAAGGTTTTGCGCGGTCGTAGCCGCGAAGCCTGCGCCGATTGCGCCGGCAGCGGCCGGCAGGCAGCGCCGCTGGCCTGCGCGGTGTGTGCCGGCGTGGGCAGCCTGCGCCAGCGCGGCTGGTACGGTTTGTTTGGTGGTTTGAGCGATTGCGCCGACTGCGCCGGCAGCGGCCAGATCCAACCGCCCTGCGCCGCCTGCGCCGGTAGCGGGCAGCGCCGCAGCCCGGGCTACCGCGTCACGGTGCGGCTGCCACCCGGCGTGCGCGACGGCGATGAGCTGCAAGTGGATGGCCGCCGCATGCGGCCCGACCAAAGCCCGGGTGATCTGCTGATCAAGGTGGTGCTGCAGCCACACCCGTTTTTCACGCTGGACGCCGACGGCACGCTGCACTGCGAGTTGCCGGTCAGCGGTTTTGCCTGGATCGCCGGCCGGCCGGTGGTGGTGCCCACGCCCGCTGGCCTGAAGACGCTGACGCTGGACCGCGACAAGCTGCTGCACCGGCTGCCCGGCGAGGGTTTTCCGCTGGCGCGGCGTGGGCCGCGCGGGGACTTGCTGCTGCACATCGTGCCCAGCCTGCCCGAAACCCTGTCCACCGACCAGCAGATCCTGCTGGACCAGTTGGTGGCCACCTGCGCCGCCGCCGATACCCGGCTGGCGGACTGGCAGCAGCGCTTGCGTGATTGGCAGCAGGGCCGGGCGCGTGGCGAGGCTTGAGCCGCTCAGATGTAGGCGCCGTCCGGCATCGGGTTGGGCAGCCGGGGCAGCTTTTTGCAGATCACACCGATCACCTGAAAGCTCTCGGTGGGCACGGCTTGCGGCGACAGCAAAAAATCCTGGGTCGAGTCGGTTTGCAGATCGATGGTTTTTTCTTGTGTCACCCGGCCGGCCTTGCGCACTTTAAGCTGGTAGCGGCCCCGCGCCAGGTTGGGCAAAACGTAGCTGCCGTCTTCCAGCGACAGCACCGACTGGGTGGCCAGATTGGCCAGGTTCATCACCTGGATTTCGGCCACCGCCAATGGCGCATTGGCCTCGCTGAACACCTTGCCCCGCATCGTGCAGATCGCCGGGGGAGCCGGTGGGCTGGGTGCGGGCGCGGGTGGTGGTGCGGGTGAAAACACCGAGCCCGGAAACCCGATCTGTGGCAGGTTGCGGATCGGCATCACGCCGATCGTGCCCGGCCGCTGCAGCAGCGCCGAGGCCGCCATCAACTGCGGCCGCGCGGCCAGCGCCACTGCCGGGGCGGGTGCGGGGGCGGGTACCACCGGTGGCGCAATGACAGTCGGCATGCGCAACAAAGGTTTGAATTCGACCGTGCGGCGCAACTCGACTTGGGGTTTGCGGTTCAGCAACTCGATCATCTGCAGTTTGCGCACGCCGTCAAACTTCAGCGGGCCGGCCGGGTTTTGCAGCGCCACCTGGGTGATGGCCGCCAACTCGGGCGTGCTCAATTGCTGCACCCGGAAGGCGCTGATCTTGTTGTCCGGCAGGTTCTGCGGGATGGTTTTTAACAACAGTGGGCCAAAAAACAACTGGCTGCCGCTTTTGAGCTGGGTCTTGATTGTTTCATTCACCGCCGAATTGGGTGTGAATACCAGCTCGATATTCTTGGCCAAAATGATCTTGACCGGGTAGGCCGGAATCTGCCCGGTCAGGCTGGCGTCACCGGCGGCGAGCTGCAGCGATGCATCGGCATACTTCCACAGCCGGTTGTTGATCAAGCTCTCGTCGAACCAGGGCCTGAGAATATCGATCAAGCAGTACTCAAACGTGATGCTGTCCAACTCGGGCTGCAGATCGCCAAACTCGGCCAGCACCGAGGCCGCAACTTCCTGCGTGAAACTTTGCGTGAGCTGTGCGATGTCGGGCTTGGCGAGCGTGATCTTTTTCCAGATCGGTGCCTGGTAGTCGCAGATCGCATTCGGGATGCAGGTGGTGGATAAAAATTCAACGCCATATTCATCGGTCAGCAGGTTGGCTGACGCCGTTTTGATGTTCTTGGCTTCCTGCCAGCGCTCCAAAAAACTGCTCTTGCTCAAAAATACCGCATCAAAGGTGGCTTTGGCGGCTTCAACGGTACTTTTGAAGCCTTTTACCTGCCATTCGATCAACAGCTCTTTTTTCTGATTTGTCAGGTTCTGAAAATCCAGGTTCCATTTTTCCAGGCCGGCGCTGTCGCCGGCCGCCAGGCCGGTTTTCAGGGCTTGCTGGTCGATCAGCTTTTTTTCGATATCGCTGGCTTTGCCAGCATATTTTTTGTAGCTGACGTACTTGTTGGAGTCGTTGCCGTTGGTGTGGAACAGCACCGCCCGCGCCTTGTTGACACGGCTTGTTTCATCGGCGCTCAATGCATCGGGATCGATCGTCAGTGCGCTGTTCAAAAGCTGTTTGTAACGGTCGTACAACAGGTTGTCACCGTCGATTTTCCACAGGCTGGGATGCTTGAGGATAGAGTTGGCCAGGATCGCAAACTCGGATTGCTCTTTCAGGTATTTGCGGGCTTCGGCACCGGTATTGGCGGTGTTTTTCAGAAAATAAAAATCATCATTCGACAGCGTGAACGCAAACGGTGCAAACGCCACCTGGTAATCGGTCTTGTTGGAAGTGCCCTGGAGAAACTGTGATTTGATTTTCTGCAGGATTGAAAACGAGGCATTCATGGTATTTGGCTCCAAGCCGGCTCCAGGGCGGTAAAACAAAGTGGCCGGCCAGGCCCGGTGTATCGGGCCTGGCCATTGATTGATCAATCCATCAAACCCACTTCTTGATCGCCGGGTCCGGGTTCGGCGATTTGGGCAGCAGATGGCACTTGAAGCCAATGCACTGCAGGCCGTCGACAAAGATGCCCTGGCTGTCGCTGTGCATGCCGCGTGAGCGCTCGTGTTTGCCCGATTCGTAGCTGCCGCCGATGAAGAACGGGCCGTAGCCCACCATGCCGCCGCCGCCGATCTTGGAGTCCAGCGTGTGCTGCACCGTGCTGGCGTTGACGAAGTTCATGCGCAGGTTGCGGATGAAAATCATGCTGGTCGGGTAGGCCGGCAGCATCGAATCGCGGTGCGGGGGCTGTTTGCCGTCGGTCAGGAACTTGGTCTTGAAGCCCTCGTCGCCCTGCGCAAAGCGCCAGGTCTTGGAGGTCAGGAAGTTGGTTTTGAACCACGGCCGGATGATCGGCACCTGGCAGATCTCGAACGACAACTCAAAGCTGCTGAAATCGGATTTGGCATCAAACTCCGATTTCTGGCCACCGGCCGAGCCGCCGATCGTGAAGAAGCCCAGGCTCAAACCACCCGACGCACCCCATTTCTGCGTCGTGCTCTTCGAGTAATAACTGTGGTCCTTGTTGGTAAAGGTAAATCGGGTCCAGCCCTTGGACTTGGCAAAATTGCCCGGCGCCAGGCTGGAGTAATAAAAGTCCGCGCCGCTGGCCAGGCCGGTGAGGCGGGATTTTTCCAGCGCATCCTTGTACTGCGCCTTCAGCAGCGACAGATCACGCGATGACATCTGGTCGATCTTGGCGCCGATGGCCTCAAACTCGAGTTTGTAGCCGTTGTTGACCCAGTCGTTGTACGCAAACTTGACCTTGGCGCGCAACACCGTTGCATTGATCGCCCAGTTGTGCACCGCACGGGGTGTGGACGCGGTCAATGCGTCGATGCGGGCGGCGTTGTATTCCAGCGCAGCTTCCACCCAGGCCTGCATTTTTTCGCTGTAAGCCTTGACCAGCGGGCTGGGCTCCATCACCTTGGTTTTTTCGCCGGTGATCAGGTCTTCTTTTTCACGCTCAACCTGCAGTAATTGGCGAAACTTCTCGATCTTGGCCTTGTCGGCGGCCGACAGCTCGGTATTGGCCACCTGGCTGAAACGCAGCACTTCTTCGTACACGTCGGACAAGGTGCCTTCGTCGTTCTTGACGTTCATGCGCACCTTGGTATTGTCGATGCCCGAGGCGTCGGGCACCACGTCGACAAAACGCGCAAACTGCTCGGCTTGCTGGTACATCTTGGTGGTGTCCTTGGCCAGCTCGGCGTCGCGCTGCGCTTCGGTCAAAACCTCGGTGCTGGTGCTGCCGTCGGGGTTGGTGACCATGCGCGGTTTGTAAACCCCGGTCAGGCCTTGCGCCAGAAAATCAAAGTCTTCCACTTCAAACGGCACGCCCGGTGCGCACCAGGCAAAAAAGTTGTCTTCGGACTTCGGCACCGTGGTGCCGTCACCATTGGTGATGATGTCGAAGATCTTTCCCATCATGTTGTTCATCAGGTCTTGCGGCAAAACATTGGCTGCGGTGGGCATGGTGTTTCCTTTGACGTCAGTGAGGTAACGAAGCTGGTTCCTACTCTGTTTCGGCTTTTCGGAGTCCGCCGGCCTGCAATATCCAAAATGCCGATCCCGACCGGTTCGGGCCGGGTTTCGGGCATCGGATATTGGAACGCCAGCGCTGGTGTTTGTTCATCCTCAATCGGCGTTAGGTGGGCGGCGTTTTCATCCCGGCAGTGGAAGGCCGGTGGTCGGTGGCGCCGGGGCCAAGCCCGGGGGGCTTGCCATGGCTTGTGAACCGGGGGTAAAGCCCGGCCAACCCGGGGCTTGCTTTGTTATGCTGATGGTCAGTACCACTAAGCATTTTTTGCAGCAAGCATGTCTGCGGTTGTTGCGGTTGTGTCTGAAGAAACCGGTGGCGCCGCGCTGCTGCCAGCAGCCGACGCCCAGGCCGCCGCCAGCCAGGTGATGGCCACGCTGCCGCGGGTGATGGACGCGATGCGGATGGCGATGCGCTCGCAGATCGACGGCCCGCTGTCGGTACCGCAGTTTCGCGGCCTCAATTTCATCGACCACCACCCGGGCAGCTCGGTCAGTGCGCTGGCCGGGTTTTTGGGGGTCACTTTGGCCACCGCGTCGGCGATTGCCCAGCGCCTGGTGCGCGCCGGTTACCTGCAAGCCCAGGGCAGTGCCACCGACCGGCGCCGCATCGAGCTGAAGCTGTGCAGCGCCGGCAAAGCGGTGCTGGAGCGCATGCGCCGCCAAACCCGGGCCGACCTGGCGTTGGCACTGCAAGGCCGCAGCGCGCAAGAGTTGAGTGCGCTGTTGCTGGGCCTGCAGGTGCTGGATGCGGCCTTTGCGCGGGCTGAACCCTTGTGATTTTCTTTTGTTTGAACCGCTTTGCCTGGAGACCGCATTGAAACGGCCTTGTTTGACCCTTGTTTTGCGCGCCGCACGCGGCGGGAGGCTTGGCGCGATGCTTGGCTTGATCGCGGCCGGCTTGGCCGCTTGTGGCCCTGGCCCGGTGGCGGGCGATGCCGCTTCTGCCGCTGCTGCGCCGGCATCGGGCGCGGGTGGTGCATCTGCACCGGCGGCGGCTGCGGCGTCAACCGCCGCATCGGCACCACCGGTCACGGTCAGCCTGGTGCGGGCGATGGCGCGTGATTTCACGCTCAGCCTGGATGCCAGCGGCACGGTGGCGGCGCTCAGCAGCATCGATGTCAAGCCACAGGTCAGCGCCCAGGTGCTGGCGGTGCATGTCAAGGAGGGCCAGTTTGTGCAGCGTGGCCAGCCGCTGTTCACGCTGGATGCCCGGATCGACCAGGCCAATTTGAAAAAGGCCGAGGCGCAGCTTCAAAAAGACGAAGCCACCTTGGCCGATGCCAAGCGCCAGCTTGCGCGCAGCCAGGATTTGGTGGCGCAGAACTTCATCTCCAAAGGTGCGGTGGACACCTCGCTGTCCAATGTGGAGGCGCAGCAAGCGGTGGTGGTGGCGGATCGAGCCGCCATCGACGCGGTCAAGGCCCAGTTGTCGTATGCCCGCATCAGCGCGCCGGGCGCCGGGCGGGTGGGCGCCATCGCGGTGTTTGTGGGCAGCAGTGTGTCGCCCACCGGCGCGGCGCTGCTGACGGTCACCCAGATCGATCCGGTGGCGGTGGTGTTCAGCCTGCCGCAGCGCAACCTGCCGGATGCGCTGAAGGCGCTGGCCTCGGGCAGCGGGCGGGTGACGGCGCTGCTGCCGGATGCGGCTGCCGCTGCCGCTGCGGCGCCGGTGGTTTCTGCTGCGGCGCCTGCTGCGTCGGGTGCGCCGTCGGGTGCAGCCAGCGGCCCGGCGGCCAACGCCGGTGTTGCCGGCGCGCGCCAGGGCAAGCTGGTCTTTGTCGACAGCACGGTGGACGCCGCCTCGGGCACGGTCAAGGTCAAGGCGCAGTTTGCCAATGCCGACCAGGCGCTGTGGCCAGGGGCCTATGTCACCGTCAAGATGGCATTGCAGACCTTGCCCGACGCCATCGTGGTGCCGCAGGCGGCGATCGTGCAGGGCGCCCGTGGCACGGTGGTGTTTGCCGCCGGACCGGGCAATGTGGCGGTGATCCGGCCAGTCAAGGTGCTGGCCTCGGCCGGCACCGATGCGGTGGTGTCGGGCTTGCGGCCGGGTGAGCGTGTGGTGCTGGACGGCCGGCAAAACGTGCGCCCCGGCAGCCCCCTGGTTGAGCGCGCACCCGAGCCAGGCCGGGGTGCATCGGGGGCACGCGGCGCTGCGGGTGGGGCAAGTGGGGCAGGTGGCGCGAGTGGCGCAGGCAGTGCAGGCAGTGCCGGCGGGGCCAGCGCAGCAAGGGGAACACCATGAATCTGTCCGAGCTGTTCATCCGCCGTCCGGTGATGACGGTGCTGCTGAACCTGGCCATCATGGCCGCCGGCATCATCGCGCTGGGCCGCATCCCGGTGGCCGCGCTGCCCAGCTACAACACGCCGGTGATCAACGTCTCGGCCAACC
>JANOBL010000445.1:0-8622 GCA_031411635.1 Betaproteobacteria bacterium | reverse complement strand
CATCACGTCGCAACTTTGCCGGCATGCTGGCCGAAGACCTGGACGTTCGTGAGTACCTGAAGAAGAAGCTCAAGAGCGCAGCCGTTTCGCGCATCCTGATCGAGCGCCCCGCCAAGAACGCACGCATCACCATTTTCTCGGCCCGTCCGGGCGTGGTGATCGGCAAGAAGGGCGAGGACATCGAGAACCTGAAGGCCGAACTGACACGCCGTTTGGGTGTGCCGGTGGCCGTGAACATCGAAGAAGTGCGCAAGCCCGAGATCGATGCTCAGTTGATTGCCGACTCGATCACCCAGCAGCTTGAAAAACGCATCATGTTCCGCCGCGCGATGAAGCGCGCGATGCAGAACGCGATGCGCCTGGGCGCGCAAGGCATCAAGATCATGTCGTCGGGGCGCTTGAACGGCATCGAGATCGCCCGCTGCGAGTGGTACCGCGAAGGCCGCGTGCCGTTGCACACCCTGCGTGCCGACATCGACTACGGTTTCTCGGAAGCCAAGACTACCTACGGCGTGATCGGCTGCAAGGTCTGGGTCTATCGCGGCGACCACCTCGGTCGTGGTGATGCCCCGGGTGCTGCCCGCCCCGAAGGCCAGGACGATGATCGCCGTCCGCGCCGTGGTCCCCGTCCAGGTGGCCCGGGTGGCCCGGGTGCGCCCGGAGGTCCGGACCGCCGTGGTCCGCGCCCCGGTTCCGACCGCGGTCCCCGCAGCGATGCGGCCCCGTCCGACAGCCGGCCAGCCGATCCCGGCGCGGTTGGCGCAGATGGCCGTCCGGCCGCCAAGCGTGTGCGCAAAGCCGCCGGGCCTGGCACTGGCACCGGCTCGGCCTGAGGAGTAGAACAACATGCTGCAACCAGCACGACGCAAGTACCGCAAGGAACAAAAAGGCCGCAACACGGGTGTCGCCACCCGGGGCGCCAATGTGTCCTTCGGTGAATTTGGCCTCAAGGCCACCGAGCGTGGCCGCATCACCGCGCGTCAGATTGAGGCCGCCCGGCGGGCGATTTCGCGCCACATCAAGCGCGGTGGCCGCGTCTTCATCCGCATCTTTCCGGACAAGCCGATCTCACAAAAGCCGGCCGAAGTGCGGATGGGCAACGGCAAGGGCAACCCGGAGTACTACGTGGCCGAGATCGTGCCCGGCAAGGTGCTCTACGAGCTGAACGGCGTGCCGGAAGCGCTGGCCCGCGAGGCGTTCACGCTAGCGGCCGCCAAGCTGCCGCTGCGCTGCACGTTTGTCGTGCGTCAGCTTGGCGCATGAACACGGAGCACACCATGAGCAAGACATCCGACCTCCGCGCCAAGGACGTTGCGGGCCTAGAAAAAGAGGTCACCGACCTCTTGAAGGCCCACTTCGGCCTGCGCATGCAAAAAGCCACGCAGCAGTTGGCCAATCACCAAACCCTGGGCCAGACTCGGCGTGACATTGCACGCGCCAAGACCATCCTGGCCGAGAAGAAGAAGGGAGCCGCCAAGTGAGCGAAGCCCAAGCAAGCACCGCCGCCGCCGTAGTTGCCCCCGTTGCCCCCGTTGTTGCCGCACCGGTGAAGAACACCCGCACCCTGGTGGGCCGGGTGGTCAGCGACAAGCGCAGCAAAACCGTCACCGTGTTGGTCGAGCGCCGTGTCACGCACGAGCTGTACGGCAAGATCGTCGGCCGCTCGCGCAAGTACCAGGCGCATGACGAAAAAGGTGAGTACCACACCGGTGACACGGTCGAGATCGCCGAAGGCCGGCCGATCAGCAAGACCAAATCCTGGGTGGTGACCAAGCTGCTGCAAAAGGCTGGCCTGGTCTAAACCGCAGGCGACGCGGGGTTGTGGCCCTGCAAAACGCCCAGCGCGGCCGGAACGCCAGATACTGGCGACCGGCCGTTTTCACGTTCGGCCCTTCCCGCCCTCTCGGCAAACCAACCGCAAACCAACCAGGAACACAGACATGATCAAAGTAGGCGACAAGCTGCCCGCAGGCACGCTCAGTGAATTTGTCGAAGTCGAAGGCAACGGTTGTTCGATTGGCCCCAACAGTTTTGACATCACCAAGACCACCAGCGGCAAGAAGGTGGCGCTGTTTGCGCTGCCCGGCGCCTACACGCCCACCTGCTCGGCCAAGCATGTTCCTGGGTATGTCGAGAAGGCCGATGCGTTGAAGGCGGCTGGCATCGACGAGATCTGGTGCGTCAGCGTCAACGATGCTTTCGTGATGGGCGCCTGGGGCCGCGATCAGCACACCGGCGGCAAGGTGCGCATGATGGCCGACGGCAGTGCCGATTTTGCCAAGGCCACCGGCCTGACCCTGGACCTGACGGCCCGTGGCATGGGCCTGCGCAGCAACCGCTACTCGATGCTGGTGGTCGATGGCGAAGTCAAGTCGCTGAACATCGAAGGCCCGGGCAAGTTTGAAGTGAGCGACGCTGACACGATGCTGCGCCAGGCCAAGGAACTGCTCGGCTGAGCTTTGTTGGGTTTCCACTGAACGTCTGCTTGACAGGCAGTCCAGCGGCGACCCATAATCCGCAGCTTCGCCGGAATCGCACTTGTGGTATTCGTCACCAGACGATTTCGGATCCGCCAAAAATTCCGCCTTTAATCCGCCTTTAATCCGCCCAAACAGCCAAGCCTGAGTTCACGACCCAGGTTTGAATGACGGGCCCAAGACTGACCGACTGCTGCAGGGTGCCGTACAAGCGCCCAGCAAATGACGGGCCAAGTTGGGGACACAAATGATCCAAATGCAATCGCGGCTTGATGTCGCTGACAACACGGGCGCCAAGTCCGTCATGTGCATCAAGGTGCTCGGTGGCTCCAAGCGTCGGTATGCCGGCATTGGCGACATCATCAAGGTGTCGATCAAAGAAGCCGCGCCGCGTGGCCGCGTCAAAAAGGGCGAGGTCTACAGCGCCGTGGTAGTCCGCACCGCCAAGGGCGTGCGCCGCCAGGATGGCTCGCTGGTCAAGTTTGACGGCAACGCCGCTGTGCTGCTCAACGCCAAGATGGAGCCTATCGGCACCCGCATCTTCGGGCCGGTGACACGCGAGCTGCGTACCGAGCGCTTCATGAAGATCGTGTCGCTGGCACCCGAGGTGCTTTGAGCGCGGCGCACCGGTCAAAGGATTAATAGCCATGAACAAGATTCGCAAAGGCGACCAGGTCATCGTATTGACCGGGCGCGATAAAGACAACCGCGGCACCGTGTCGCAGCGCGTCGATGACGATCACGTCATCGTCGAGGGCATCAACATGGTGAAAAAGCACGTCAAGCCCAATCCGATGAAGGGCACGACGGGTGGTGTGGTCGACAAGACGATGCCCATCCATCAATCCAATATTGCGATCTTCAATGCCGCCACCGGCAAGGCGGATCGGGTGGGCGCCAAGATTCTTGCCGATGGCAAGAAGATTCGCGTCTTCAAGTCCAGCGGCGAAGAGATCAAGGCCTGATCCGCAGGATCAAGCCGGAAATATTGGGGTTTCACATGGCACGTCTGCAACAGTTTTACCGCGAAAAGGTCGTTCCCGATCTGGTCGCAAAGTTTGGCTACAAGTCGGTGATGCAAGTGCCGCGCCTGTCCAAAATCACGCTCAACATGGGTGTCAGCGAGGCGGTGGCCGACAAGAAGGTCATGGATCACGCGGTGAGCGACCTGACCAAGATCGCCGGCCAGAAGCCGGTGGTCACTAAATCGCGCAAGCCGATTGCGGGCTTCAAGATTCGCGAGAACCTGGCCATCGGCTGCATGGTCACCTTGCGCGGTGTGCAGATGTATGAGTTTCTGGACCGCTTTGTCACCATCGCGCTGCCGCGGGTGCGTGACTTCCGGGGTATCTCGGGACGGTCTTTCGACGGCCGTGGCAACTACAACGTCGGTGTCAAAGAGCAGATCATTTTCCCGGAGATCGAGTACGACAAGATCGACGCGCTGCGGGGCATGAACATCAGCTTCACCACCACCGCGCAATCCGATGACGAGTGCAAGGCGCTGTTGACCGCCTTCAAATTCCCGTTCAAGAACTGAGGTGACCTGTGGCAAAACTTTCGCTTATCCAGCGTGAAGAGAAGCGCGAGAAACTCGTCGCCAAGTTCGCCAAGAAATACGCCGAACTGAAAGCCGTCTCCAACGACGCCAAGAAGTCCGACGAAGAGCGCTACCTGGCCCGCCTGGAGCTGCAAAAGCTGCCGCGCAACGCCAACCCGACCCGTCTGCGCAACCGCTGCGGGCTGACCGGGCGCCCCCGTGGCACGTTCCGCACTTTCGGCCTCGGCCGCAGCAAGATCCGCGAGCTCGCCTTCAAGGGCGATATCCCCGGTGTGACCAAGGCCAGCTGGTAAGCGGCGCTAGCAGGAGAATTCACAATGAGCATGAGTGATCCCATCGCCGACATGCTGACGCGCATTCGCAATGCGCAGTTGGTGCAGAAGGCGATCGTCTCGATGCCTTCGTCGAAGGTCAAAGTTGCGATCGCCCAAGTCCTGAAGGACGAAGGCTATATCGACGGTTTCAGGGTCAAGGCCGAGGGCGCCAAGAGCGAACTCGAAGTGGCGCTGAAGTACTACGCCGGCAAGCCGGTGATTGAGCGCATCGAGCGTGTCAGCCGCCCTGGCCTGCGGGTCTACAAAGGCCGCGACGCGATTCCGCAGGTGATGAACGGTCTGGGTGTGGCGATTGTCACCACCCCCAAGGGCGTGATGACCGACCGCAAAGCACGCCAAACCGGTGTCGGTGGCGAAGTGCTTTGCTACGTGGCCTGACCGGCGAAGGAGAGACAAAGATGTCCCGCGTTGGAAAGATGCCGATCACCGTCCCCAAGGGTGTGGACGTGCAGATCGCTGCTGATCAGATCACCGTCAAGGGCGCTATGGGCACCTTGAACCGTGCCGTCAATGCCTTGGTCGTGATAGAGAAAGACGGTTCGACGATCAAATTTACGCCGGCCAATGACAGTGTGGCGGCCAATGCGATGAGCGGCACGATGCGTGCGTTGCTCAACAACATGGTCAACGGTGTCAGCAAGGGTTTCGAGAAAAAGCTCAGCCTGGTGGGTGTGGGTTTTCGCGCCCAGGCCCAGGGCAGCAAGCTGAACTTGCAGATCGGGTTTTCGCACCCGGTGGTCAAGGACATGCCGGCTGGAATCACGGTGGCTTGCGCCACCCAGACTGAAATCCTGATCAAGGGCGCTGACCGCCAGGTCGTCGGCCAAGTTGCCGCCGAAGTGCGTGCCATCCGCCCGCCCGAGCCCTACAAGGGCAAGGGGATCCGCTACGCCGATGAGCGCGTGGTGATCAAGGAAACCAAGAAGAAGTAAGGAGCTGAACATGCTGACCAAGAAAGAACAGCGCCTGCGCCGCTCCCGCCAGACCCGTTTGCGCATTGCCAACCAGGGGGCGGTGCGGCTGTCGGTGTTCCGCTCCAATTTGCACATCTACGCCAACATCATTTCCGACGATGGCCAGCGTGTGCTGGCCTCGGCCTCGACGGCCGAGAAGGAAGTGCGCGAGCAGTTGGGCAAAGACAAAGGCGGCAACGTCACTGCCGCCTCTGCCGTGGGCAAGCGCATTGCCGAGCGGGCCATTGCGGCCGGTGTCAGCAAGGTGGCCTTCGACCGCTCTGGTTTTGCGTACCACGGCCGCGTCAAGGCGCTGGCTGAAGCGGCGCGTGAAGCTGGCTTGCAGTTCTGAGGCTGGCCTTCAAAAAGTACAGGACTAAAGCAACATGGCAAAGTTTCAACCCCGCGCCCAGACCGAAGCCAACGAGGACGGTCTGAAGGAAAAGATGATTGCGGTGAACCGCGTCACCAAGGTGGTCAAGGGCGGCCGCACGCTGAGCTTTGCGGCGCTGACCGTCGTCGGCGACGGCGATGGCCGCATCGGCATGGGCAAGGGCAAGGCCAAGGAAGTGCCGGTGTCGGTGCAAAAGGCCATGGACGATGCACGCCGTGGGCTGTTCAAGGTGCAGTTGCGCAATGGCACCGTGCACCACAACGTGCGTGGTGAGCATGGTGCCGCCAAGGTGCTGCTGGCGCCCGCGCCGGCCGGTACCGGCATCATCGCTGGCGGCCCGATGCGCGCGGTGTTCGAGGTGATGGGTGTCACCGACATCGTTGCCAAGAGCCTGGGTTCGAGCAACCCATACAACATGGTGCGCGCCACGCTGGACGCCCTTCGGCGCTCGACCACCGCTGCTGAAGTGGCGGCCAAGCGCGGCAAGACGGTTGAAGACATCTTCAACTGATCTGGTGCTTGCCCCAAACGCAAGCCCCAAACGCTTCGGAGAATCCTCATGTCGGACACGACAACTGAAAAAAAGACGCTCAAGGTCAAGCTCGTCAAGAGTCCGATCGGGTGCAAGCAGTCCCACCGCGCCACGGTGCGTGGCCTGGGCCTGCGTGGTGTCAACAGCGAGCGAGTGCTCGAAGACACCCCTGCCGTGCGCGGCATGATCAACAAGATCTCGTACTTGGTGCTGGTGCTGTAAAGCACGCCACCTGGACGTTAGGACTTCAACATGCAACTCAACACCATCAAACCGGCAACCGGTGCCAAGCATGCCAAGCGCCGGGTTGGCCGCGGCATTGGTTCGGGCCTGGGCAAGACCGCAGGGCGTGGCCACAAGGGTCAAAAGTCGCGTGCTGGCGGCTTCCACAAGGTGGGCTTTGAAGGCGGCCAGATGCCGCTGCAGCGGCGTTTGCCCAAGCGTGGCTTCAAATCGCACAACCTGAAGTTCAACGGCGAGATCAACCTGGCCGACCTGCAGTTGCTGGACCAGGACGAAGTCGACCTGGTGATGCTGAAGGCTGCGCGCCTGGTGGGCCAGTTGGTCAAGCATGTCAAGGTGATCAATACCGGCGCGCTGACCCGCAAGGTGACGCTCAAGGGCATTGTTGCCACCGCCGGTGCCAAGGTGGCCATTGAGGCTGCCGGCGGCGCGGTGGCCTGATTCCAGGCAGTGAGGGCTTAGCGTTTTGGCAACTTCGGCAAACCAGCTCGCCAAGAGCGGCAAGTTTGGCGACCTGCGTCGCCGGCTGATGTTCCTGTTGCTGGCGCTGGTGGTTTACCGACTGGGTGCGCATATCCCTGAGCCGGGGATTGATCCTGGCCAGTTGCAGCAGTTGTTCAAGGGCCAGCAAGGCGGCATCCTGAACCTGTTCAACATGTTTTCGGGTGGGGCTTTGCAGCGCTTCACGGTGTTTGCGCTGGGGATCATGCCGTATATCTCGGCGTCGATCATCATGCAGTTGATGACCTATGTGGTGCCGACGCTGGAATCGCTGAAGAAAGAAGGCGAGTCCGGCCGGCGCAAGATCACCCAGTACACACGCTACGGCACTCTGGGCTTGGCCTTGTTCCAGAGCCTGGGTATTGCGCTGGCGCTGGAAGGCTCGGCAGGCTTGGTGCTGCACCCCGGCTTTGGTTTCCGCATGACCACCGTGGTGAGCTTGACCGCCGGCACGATGTTCCTGATGTGGCTGGGTGAGCAGATTACCGAACGGGGTTTGGGCAACGGTATTTCGATTTTGATCTTTGGGGGTATTGCAGCGGGTTTGCCGGGCGCCATCGGTGGTTTGTTCGAGTTGATTCGCACTGGCGCAATGAGCATCGTGGCGGCGATCATCATCATCGCGGTGATGGTGTTTGTCACCTTCGCGGTGGTATTTGTCGAGCGTGGTCAACGCAAGATCCTGGTCAATTACGCCAAGCGCCAGGTGGGCAACAAGGTGTATGGCGGGCAGTCGTCGCATTTGCCGCTCAAGCTGAATATGTCGGGCGTGATTCCGCCGATTTTTGCCTCGTCGATCATCCTGCTGCCGGCCACCGTGGTGGGCTGGTTTGCCACCGGTGAGGGCATGCGCTGGTTGAAGGATATCTCGTCGGCCTTGTCGCCGGGCCAGCCGATCTACGTGCTGCTGTACGCGGCGATGATCGTGTTCTTCTGTTTCTTCTACACCGCGCTGGTATTCAACAGCCGTGAGACGGCTGACAACTTGAAGAAAAGTGGTGCCTTCATCCCGGGCATCCGCCCCGGTGAACAAACCGCCAAGCACATCGACAAGATCCTGTCGCGTCTGACCTTGGCCGGTGCAATTTACATCACCGCGGTTTGTTTGCTGCCCGAGTTTCTGGTCTTGAAGTACAACGTGCCGTTCTACTTCGGTGGCACGTCCTTGTTGATCATCGTGGTGGTGACCATGGATTTCTGGGCCCAGGTTCAAAGCTATGTGATGAGCCAGCAGTACGAATCGCTGCTCAAGAAGGCCAATTTCAAAGCCAGTTGATGGCCATTCAGAATCAACGGCTGTTCAGCCGCTGTTAATTTCAGTCGCATGCCCGCGCCATCGTTTGGCGGGGATGCTCAAGGAGAAGTCGATGAAAGTCGCTGCATCGGTCAAGAAAATGTGCCGCAATTGCAAGATCATCCGCCGCAAAGGTGTGGTCCGGGTGATTTGTACCGACCCGCGCCACAAGCAGCGCCAGGGCTGATCCCTGGTTGCCGCATCAAGCAGATAGAGGACCACCATGGCACGTATTGCTGGCATCAACATTCCGCCGCACAAACACGCTGAGATCGGCCTGACGTCGATTTTCGGCGTTGGCCGCACCACCGCGCAGAAGATCTGCAGCTCGG
>JANOBL010000444.1:0-9716 GCA_031411635.1 Betaproteobacteria bacterium | reverse complement strand
GAGCGTGCGCTGGCCGCCTTTTCGCAGGCATCCAGCCACAGGCCCAGCGCCGCGATGCGGCCATCGATCATGGCCTTGCTGGCCACCGGCAACCAGGCTTGGCGGGCCTGGGCGGTCTGGCCGGTTTCGATCAGCAGCTTGATGTAGTCATAACGCGCCATGTCATTGGCCGGATCGATCGCCACCGCCTGCTGCAGCTTGGCCAGCGCGGCGTCCAGATCACCTTCGGCCTCCAGCAGCTCGGCTTCTTCGGCCTCTTCCTCGGCCTCCAAAGCCTGCTCGGTGGGCACATGGCGGTCCAGAAACTCGCGGATCTGGGCTTCGGGCAGCGCGCCGACAAAACCGTCCACCGGCTGGCCGTCCTTGAACATCACGCAAAACGGGATCGAGCGCACACCAAAAGCCTGGCTGAGCTGGGCCGAGATCTCGGGCTGGTCGTCGCTGTTCAGCTTGGCCAGCTTGAAGCGGCCGGCGTAAGCGGCCTCCACTTTTTCAAGCAAGGGCCCGAGCGTGCGGCAAGGGCCGCACCAGGGCGCCCAGATGTCCAGCAGCACCGGCTGCTGCATCGACGCCTGGATCAACTCGGACTCGAAATTCTGGATCGTGATGTCGCTCATGGTCTTGGCCGGAGGCTTCAGAAAGGGGGAATGGAAGGGCTGGGCCCCAAGGCAGATCGAGGCGGCCACCTACAATTCAAGGCTTTGCGGACCTGCCGGAGCCTGCCTTGGCGCTTGGTGATAACAATCTGAACAGCAGCCCGGACACCAATGACAACGCCCTGGTCGGTGTGCTGATGGGCTCTTCCAGCGACTGGGAGACGATGCGCCAGGCCGCCGCGATTCTCGCCGAGTTTGGCGTGCCGCATGAATGCCGGGTGGTCTCGGCGCACCGCATGCCCGACCAGATGTTTGCCTACGCCGAGGCCGCCGCAGGCCGCGGCCTGCGCGCGATCATCGCCGGCGCCGGTGGCGCCGCCCATTTGCCGGGCATGCTGGCGGCCAAAACCACGGTGCCGGTGCTGGGCGTGCCGGTGGCCAGCAAGCACTTGTCGGGCGTTGACTCGCTGCACTCGATCGTGATGATGCCCAAGGGTGTGCCGGTGGCCACGTTTACGATCGGCGCGGCCGGTGCGGCCAATGCCGCGCTGTTTGCGGTGGCGATGCTGGCCAGCGGCGATGCAGCGCTGCGGCTCAAGCTGGACGCTTTCCGGGCCCGCCAGACCCAGGCGGCGGTGGCGATGTCGGCCGAGTTGGGCCCCCCATGAACACCGTGCTGCCCGGTGCCACCCTGGGCGTGATGGGCGGTGGCCAGCTTGGCCGCATGTTTGTGCAGGCCGCACAAAGCCTGGGTTATTTCACCGCGGTGCTGGACGCCGATCCCACCTCACCGGCCGGGCTGGTGGCGCAATACCACATCGCCACCGATTACCTGGACGAACAAGGCCTGGCGCAGCTCATGCAGCGCTGCGCGGCGATCACCACCGAGTTTGAAAACGTGCCGGCCGGGGCGCTGGTCACCTTGGGCGCCTACCGCCGGGTGGCGCCCGGCGCCGACGCGGTGGCCACCTGCCAGGACCGGGCCGCCGAAAAAGCCTGTTTCCGCCACTGCGGCGTGCCTTGTGCGCCCCATGCGCTGATCGATTCGCCCGAGCGGCTGGCGGCGGTGGACGAATCGCTGCTGCCCGGCATCCTGAAAACCAACCGGCTGGGCTACGACGGCAAAGGCCAGCAGCGCGTGGCCGACCGCGCCGCGCTGGCCGCCGCCTGGGACAGCCTGGGCCGCACGCCCTGCGTGCTGGAGCAGATGCTGCCGCTGGCGCTGGAGTTGAGCGTGGTGGTGGCACGCGGCGCCGGTGGCCAGACGGTGCGGCTGCCGGTGCAGCAAAACCTGCACCGCGACGGCATTCTGGCCGTCACCCAGGTGCCGGCGCCCGATGCATCACCCGCGCTGCAACAGCAGGCCGCCGATGCCGCCGCCGCGCTGGCCGATGCGCTGGACTACGTCGGCGTGCTGTGTGTCGAGTTTTTTGTGCTGCAAGACGGCCGCCTGGTGGCCAACGAGATGGCGCCGCGGCCGCACAACTCGGGCCACTGGTCGATCGACGGCTGCGACCTGAGCCAGTTTGAGCTGCAAGTGCGCTGCCTGACCGGCCTGCCGCTGCGCCCACCGCGCCAGCATTCGGCGGCGGTGATGCTCAATTTGCTGGGCGATCTGTGGTTTCCCGGGGGCGGCATTGACAGCGGCGCTGAAACCACCCCGCCGTGGGCCCAGGTGCTGGCCTTGCCGGGCGCCCATCTGCACCTGTACGGCAAGGCCAATGCCCGGCCGGGCCGCAAGATGGGGCATTTGACGATCACCGCTGCCGACCCAGCCACAGCCCGCGCGGTGGCGCTGCAAGCGGCGGCGGTGCTTGGCCTGCCGGCGTTTTGAGCCGCATGGCGCTGATGCGCGGTGACGACCCGGCGGCGATCGCCGCTGCGGCAGCCCGGCTGGCCGAAGGCGGGCTGGTGGCTTTTCCGACCGAAACCGTCTATGGCCTGGGCGCCCGGGCCGACCAGGACACCGCCGTGGCCGGTATCTTTGCCGCCAAGGGCCGGCCGGCCGACCATCCACTGATCGTGCATGTGGCCGACTGGGACCGGGCCTCGGTGTTTATCGAACCGGCCTTTGCCGCCGCAATGCCACCAGCGCTGCAGCGCCTGATCAACACCTGCTGGCCCGGCCCGGTGACGGTGATCGTGCCGCGTGCACCCGGCCAAGCCGCCGCTGCCGCCGGTGACCAGGCCAGCATCGGCCTGCGCTGCCCCGCGCACCCTGTTGCCCAGGCCTTGCTGCGCGCTGCCGCCAAGCTGGGCGTGACTGGCCTGGCCGCGCCCAGCGCCAACCGGTTTGGCCGCATCAGCCCCACCACGGCGGCCCATGTGCAGCAGGAGTTTGGGCCCGGTCTTTGGGTGCTGGACGGGGGTGACTGCGCGCTGGGCATTGAATCCACCATCATCGATTTCAGCCGTGGCAGGCCGGTGCTGCTGCGGCCGGGTGTGCTGCGGCGCGATCAACTCGAACAGGTGTTGGACCAGCCGCTGCAAGCGGCCGATGCCCAGGCGCCACGCGCGCCGGGCACGCTGGCCGCGCACTACGCACCGGCGGCGCGCCTGCGGCTGTGGCCGGCCGATGTGCTGGCAGAAACACTGGCGGCGGCACTTCACGCGCCAGAAACCTTGCCGGCGGGGCTGGCGGTATATTCCCGCCGAGCCGGCGCTGGCGCCAATCCGGGCCGGGACGGGCCGCTGTGGACCCGGATGCCCGACGATCCGCTGGCGGTGGCGCATGAGTTGTTTGCGGTGCTGCGCCGCTTCGATGCTGCCGGGGTGGCCGAAATCTGGGTCGAGCATCCGCCCGACCAACCCGCGTGGGACGGTGTGACCGACCGGCTGCGGCGCGCCGCCAGCGCTTGAGCCCCGGCGCAGCGGCCGCCGGGCGATTGATTTGCTGATGGAACCTTGATGACTTTTTCTCGTGATCTGCGCCGTTTGGGCGCGCTGGTGTTCTCCCCGCTGACGCTGGCCCCGGTGCTGTTGTCAGCCGCGCTGTTGGCGGCTTGCGGTGGTGGCACCGAGCAGGTGGTGTCATTCAGGCCAAGCCGGCTGATCGTGCTGGGGGATGAAAACAGCCTGATATCCGATTCTGTCGATGCCGACGGCAAACACGACGGCTTCAAGTACACGATCAACGACCGCAGCACCGTCACCACCGGCACCACCGTTGGCAAATGCCAGCTCCTGCCGATCTTTGCGCAAAGCATCGCGTCGTATTACGGTTTTGTCTTTGCCCAGTGCAACCCCGCCAAGCTGACCCCGCAGGCTTTCATGCAAGCGCAACGCGGCGCCCGGGTGGACGATCCAGTCACCGGCCTGGCACAGCAGATTGCCGGCAAACCCGACCTGGGTAAAAGTGATCTGGTCAGCCTGCTGATCGGCGCCAACGACATCATCGAGTTGTACGAGCGCACGCTGACCGGCCTGAGCCACGACGCCGCGATCACCGAGATCCAGCGCCGTGGCACCGTGGCGGCCGAGCAAGTCAATGCCATCCTGCGCACCGGCGCCCGTGCGTTGGTGATCACCGTGCCCGACCTGGGGCTGAGCCCGTACGCGGTCAACGCCATCAAGACCGACCCGGGTGCCTCGGCCCTGTTGTCGGGGCTGACTTACGAGTTCAACGCCTATTTGCGCACCCGCATCGACCCCAGCGCGTTTGACGGCCGCAACTACGGCCTGGTGCTGGCCGACGACATCGTCGCAGCAATGGCCAAAGTGCCCACCTCGTTTCTCACATCGCCCTCGGTGGCCGACGCGGCGGCTTGCAACATCGCCGCCGGCCAGACCGGCGATGCGGTGGACACCGCCGTGCTGGCCTGCGACACCACCAACCTGGTGACCGGCGCCACCGCCGACTCGCACCTGTGGGCCAGCGACCGCCACATCGGGCCCAACGCACACAACCGCATCGCGTCGCAAGCGCTGTCGCGGGCGGTCAACAACCCGTTCTGATGCGGCGTTGGCGCGCCGACCCCTGAAGCACGTCATGACGCCCGCCATGACCGCCTGCCTGCTTGCGCTCGACACCTCGACCGACCTGCTGTGCGCCGCACTGCTGGCGCCGGCCGGTGACCAGGCCCGGCAGGAAGCGGGTGGCGCCCAGGCCTCGGCGCGGCTGATCCCGCTGCTGATGGAGATGCTGGCCCAGGCCGGGCTGGGCATCGCCGACCTTCAAGCCATCGCCTTCGGCCAGGGGCCAGGCGCCTTCACCGGGCTGCGCACTGCCTGCGCGGTGGCCCAAGGGCTGGCGTTTGCGCACAACACGCCGGTGCTGCCTATCGACAGCCTGTTGATCGTGGCCGAAGACGCGCGCCAGCAAGCCAGCAGCGGCAGCTTTGAGGGCTGGGTGGCGATGGATGCGCGCATGGACGAGGTTTACGCCGCGCACTACCGCTTCCACGCCGGGCAGTGGCAGGTGTTGAGCGCGCCGCAGCTTTGGACCTTGCCCGCGCTGGCCGCCGCCTGGGCCCGGCAAGCGCCGCTGCAAGTGGCCGGCAGTGCGATCGGCGCTTTTGGCGACCGCTTGCCCTGGGGCCCTGCGCGCCTGTGGCCACACTGCGCCGACCGCGCCGCTGCGCTGGGCCGGCTGGCAGGTGCCGCCTGGTTGCAAGGCCAGGCCCTCTCCGCCGACCAGGCCTTGCCGCTGTACCTGCGCGACAAGGTGGCCTTCACCACCGCCGAGCGGCTGGCGCAACGCGCCGCCGCCTTGGCACTGAATCCAGCATGAACGCCCGCCTGCGCCCCGCCGCCCCGGCCTGGCAACGGCCGATGACACCAGCCGACCTGGAGGCGGTGCTGGCACTGGAGGTGCAGGCCTACAGCCACCCGTGGACCCGCGGCAACTTCATCGATTCGCTGGCCGCCGGTTACCACGCCGAGTTGCGGCTGGACGAGCACAGCCGCTTGCTGGGCTACCTGGTGGCCTTGCCCGGTTTTGAAGAAACCCATTTGCTGAACCTGACCGTGGCCCCCGCCCATCAGCGCGCCGGCCATGGCAGCGCGATGCTGGCCGGGCTGATCCAGCAGGCCAGCACACGCGGCGACCAGGCGCTGTGGCTGGAGGTGCGCCCCAGCAACCAGCCGGCCCAGTTGCTGTACCAGCGGCTGGGCTTTGTCGAGGTTGGCCGCCGGCGTGACTACTACCCGGCCGAGCGTGCGCAGCGCGAGGATGCGCTGGTGCTGCGGCGTGGTTTGCCGGTGGCTGAGCAAGCGGCGGGCTCGCAAGACCGATCAGGCGGGGTGCACGGTGCGCTGGTCTGAGCCCCAGCGCGCGATGTTGCAGGAGATGGGCTTGCGGCTGTGGCAGCCGGCGTCGCCAGGGCCTGCCGTTGCCGCAGAACCTGCGCGGCCCGCGGGACCGGCGTTGCCAGCATTGCCGGCATTGCCGGCATTACCGGTTGCGCCGGTTGCGCCCACCGTGCCTGCCCAGGCCTCGGCCGTGGCCACGATGGACTGGCCCACGCTGCGCGCCACGGTCAGCGCCTGCCAGGCCTGCGGCCTGTGCCAAACCCGGCGCCAGACCGTGTTTGGCGTCGGCCACCCGCAGGCGCATTGCATGATCGTCGGCGAAGCCCCGGGCGAGCAGGAGGATGCACGCGGCGAGCCCTTTGTCGGCGAATCCGGCCAGTTGCTGGACCGCATGCTGCGTGCGCTGGGCCTGAGCCGCGATGCGGCCGATCCAACGACGTCGGCCGATCCGGCACGCCAGGTCTACATCGCCAATGCGCTGAAATGCCGGCCGCCGCGCAACCGCAATCCCAGCCCGGAAGAACTGGCCACCTGCCAGCCCTATTTGCAGCGCCAGGTGGCGCTGGTGCAGCCACGCGTGATCATCGCGATGGGCCGGTTTGCGGTGCAGTCCTTGCTGGGCAGCAGCGAGCCAATCGGCCGGCTGCGTGGCCGGCTGCACGATTGGCAAGGCGTGCCGCTGGTCGTCACCTACCACCCGGCCTATCTGCTGCGCCAGCCGGGTGACAAGGCCAAGGCCTGGGACGATTTGTGCCTGGCGGCCGATTGTCTGGACGCAGGTCGCCTGGATGCAGGCCGCCTGGACGCCTCGAAAGCCTGACTCAGGCTTTTTTCGGCGCCTTCACCGGCCGGGTCCAGCCGGCAATCGCCACCTGTTTGCCACGCGCCACCGTCAATTGCCCGGGTGCGGTGTTTTTGCTGACGGTGCTGCCACCGCCCACCGTGCCGCCGTCGGCAATCGTCACCGGCGCAATCAACACGCAGTTGCTGCCGATGTGCACGTCATTGCCGATGACAGTGCGGTGCTTGTTGGCGCCGTCGTAATTGGCGGTGATGCTGCCGGCGCCGTAGTTGACCCGCTCGCCGACGGTGGCGTCGCCCAGATAGGCCAGATGATTGGCCTTGGCACCACGCGCCAACGTGGAGTTTTTGACCTCGACAAAGTTGCCGATATGCACCTGCTCGCCCAGCTCGGCCCCCGGCCGCAGCCGGGCGTACGGCCCCACCACCGCAGCAGCGCCAACACTGGCGCCGTCAATGTGGGTGAACGGGTGGAACACCGCGCCGTTGCCAATCACCGCATCGCGGATCACGCAATGCGCGCCGATCTGCACCGCGTCGCCCAACGTCACGTTGCCTTCAAAAATGCAGCCGACATCGATCTCCACATCCTGGCCGGTGGCCAGCGTGCCACGCAAATCAAACCGCGCCGGATCGGCCAAGCGCACGCCGGCCTCCAGCAAGGCATCGGCGCGGCGGCGCTGCAGCCGGCGCTCCAGGTCGGCCAATTGCAGCGGGCTGTTGACGCCCAGCACCTCGGTGTCGTTGGGTGCCAACGTGGCCACCACCGGCAACCCTTCAGCAACCGCCATTGCGACGATGTCGGTCAGGTAGTACTCGCCCTGGGCGTTGTCGTTTTTCAGCGCCGCCACCCAGCGCTTCAGCGCGGCGGTGGGGGCGGCCATCATGCCGGTGTAAACCTCAAGGATCTGGCGTTGCGCCGGTGTGGCGTCCTTGTGCTCGACGATGCCCAGCACCGCGCCGTCGGCGGCACGCACGATGCGGCCATAGCCGGTGGCATCGTCCAGCACGATGGTCAACAGCGCCAGGCGCTCATTGCCGCAGGCCTGGGCCAGGGCACGCGCGGTGGCGGCGGCAATCAGCGGCACATCGCCGTTCAGGATCAACGTGGTGCCGCTGTCGGCAAGCTGCGGTGCCACCTGCGCAATGGCATGGCCGGTGCCCAATTGCGGCATTTGGCGCACCGCCAGCGCGCCGCTGCCGGCGATGGCAGACTCCACCGCGTCGGCGCCGTGGCCGGTGATCACCCAGCAGCGGTGCTGGTCCAGCGTGGCCACCGTGGCCAGCACGTGCGCCAGCAAAGACTCACCCGCCAGCCGGTGCAATACCTTGGGGTGGCGCGACTTCATGCGGGTGCCCTTGCCCGCTGCCATGATCACGATGTCCAAAGCCATGAGGTAAGCCTGTGTCGATGCGGTGGAAGGGTTGGATTATCGGGTGCCTGTCACTGCTGCTTTTGCCGCTGCTGAGCGGTTGCAGCACCTTGCGCCTGGGCTACAACCAGGGCCCGTTTCTGGCCCACTGGTGGCTGGACGGTTATGCCGATTTCAACGCTGAGCAATCACAGCGGGTCAAGGCCGCGCTGGAAGACTGGTTCACCTGGCATCGTGCCACGCAGTTGCCCGAATACGCCCAGGCGCTGGCCGCGATGCAGGTGTTGGCCGTGGACAAAATCACCGCCGCGCAGGCTTGCACGCTGGTGCAGGCCTGGCAGCAGCGCGCCGAGCGGGCGTATGAGCATGCGCTGCCGGCGGCGGCCGAGCAATTGCGCACGCTGTCGGCCGAGCAGATCAAGCGCATTGAGCGCCAGCAGGCCAAAAAACAAAAAGAGGCCGAAGACGACTATCTGCAAGCCGACCCGGCGGAGCGCCAGAAAGCCGCGCTAAAACGCGCGGTGGAGCGGGCCGAAACCTTGTACGGATCGCTCAGCGACGGCCAACGCCAGCAACTGGCGGTGGACCTGCAAGCCACGCAGTTCAACCCCGACGTTTGGCTGGCCGAGCGGCGCGCGCGCCAGCAAGACATCACCCGCAACCTGCGCCAGTGGCAGGCCGAGCGCAGCGACAGCGGCACCGTGCAAGCGGGCTTGCGCCAGCTTGCGGTGGCCACCGTTCAATCGCCCCGGCGCGATTACCAGGCTTACGCCGAAACGCTGATGCAGGCCAACTGCACGCTGATGGCCAATGTGCACAACCGCAGCACGCCTGCGCAAAAGGCCAAAGCGGTGGCCAAACTCAAGGGTTGGGAAGAGGATTTGCGGGCCTTGATGCGGCAATGATTGGTTGCCAAGTGGGGCCGGTGCGGCCGATCCGCCAAACGATCTGCCAAACTGCGGCCCGGCGTTTTGTCCATCACCCCTCCCGATCAAGACCATGAAAATCCTCCGATTCGACGACCTGGTGGCCCAGGGCCGTGTGGCCGGCCAGCGTGTGTTCATCCGCGCCGACCTGAACGTGCCGCAGGACGATGCCGGCAACATCACCGAAGACACCCGCATCCGCGCGTCGGTGCCCTGCATCGCGCTGGCGCTGCAGGCCGGTGCGGCGGTGATGGTCACTTCGCACCTGGGCCGGCCCACCGAGGGCGAGTTCAAGCCCGAGGATTCGCTGGCACCGGTGGCCAAACGCCTGGCTGAGCTGCTGGGCCGTGAAGTGCCGCTGGTGGCCAACTGGACCGACGGCGTCAGCGTGGCGCCCGGCCAGGTGGTGATGCTGGAAAACTGCCGGCTCAACAAGGGCGAGAAGAAAAACAACGAGGCGCTGGCACGCAAGATGGCCGCGCTGTGCGACATCTATGTCAACGATGCGTTTGGCACCGCGCACCGGGCTGAAGGCACCACCTACGGCATTGCGCAGTTTGCGCCTGTGGCCTGCGCCGGGCCGCTGCTGTCGGCCGAGATCGACGCCATCGGCAAGGCGCTGGCATCGCCCAAACGCCCGCTGCTGGCGATCGTGGCCGGCAGCAAGGTCAGCACCAAGCTGACGATCCTGAAAAGCCTGGCATCCAAGGTGGACGGCCTGATCGTCGGTGGTGGCATTGCCAACACCTTCATGCTGGCGGCGGGGCTGA
>JANOBL010000443.1:0-4719 GCA_031411635.1 Betaproteobacteria bacterium | reverse complement strand
CCCGGTCGCCAAACGTGAGCTGGTTCAACACCACCCGGTGGCTGGCGGCCAGCTTGCCGTCGACATCGATCTTGTAGGCCACGTCCACGCTCAACTTGCCACGCTCGATCGCGTAGCCCGCGTACTTGCCGGCATAGGGCGACAGCGGCGCCAGCGCCAGATCGGTGGCGCGGGCGCGGATGTCCAATGCCAGCGGCTTGGCGGTGGGGTTGACCTGGCCGCTGATCTCCAGCAGCGCGGTGTCGGCCGCCCGGCCACGCAGGCTGACCGTGGCCATCTAGCGTGTGCCCGAGCGCAGCAGGCCGATCTGGCCGTTCAGCTCGCTCAAGCGGGCGCTGTAGTTGGGCTTGACGAAGCGGTCGCTGAAGTCCACCCGGCCGTTGACCAAGCGGGTGCCGCCCAGCACCAGGTCGACGGGGTAGTCGTCGCTGGCGCCGGGGGCCGGGGCGCTGGCCGCCGCCGACGCGGCAGCGGCTGCTGTTGCGGCGCCGTCGGCCGGCGTGGCGGCGGCCATGTCTTGCAGGTTGAAGCGGCCTTGTTCGGTGATCACCAGCCGGCTGTAGAAATCCCGCAACTCGGCCTCGCGCACTTCCAGCCTGGGCTTGGCGCCGGGTGCCAGCGCCAGTTTGAGGCCGGATAGCTGCAGCGTCTGCCAGCTCAGCAGGTCGTTGCGGCTGTCGTCGGCCCGGCGTGCCTGTACCTGCAACTCGTTGACCTGCAAATCGCCGTCCACCCCGGCCGACCAGGCCGCCACCTGCTGGCGCGCCTGCACCCGGCCCTGAAAGCCAATATCGGCATGGCGCACCTCCACCGGCAGCGCGGCTTCGGCATACGGCATCAACAGATGCAGCGGCAGGCGGCGAAGCTGCAAACGGCCATCGGCCTGCAGCGGTGCCAGGCCGATCTTGCCCTGCCAGTCGATCTCACCAGCGGCGGTGGCCGGGCTGGCAGCGCCGTTGATGCGGGCGGCCAGTTGCAGTGTGGCCAGCCCGGGCCTGCGGCCAATGCGTCAGTCCACTGCAGTTGGCCACCTTGCCAGGTGAGCTGGGCCAGGCGAACTTGCCACGGCGCTCCGGTGGCGCTGGCCGGTGCCTTTTGTGCTTTTGACGCCGTGTGATCCGCCGCGGGCACCAGCCACGAGGCCAGGTTCAAGCGGCCTTGGACATCGCGCGCCGCTGCCAGCATGGGTTGGTCGATCTGCAGTCCGGCAATGGCCACGCGGCGCTGCAGCAAATCGATTTGCACACCGTTGGCTTGCACCGCCGCTACCGAGGCCAGGCGCTTGGCCCGCGTTGCACTGACCCGGCGCGGCGATGCATCGTGCAACTGCAGATCGTGCAACCGGACCTGGTCCAGCGCCAGGTTCATGGCGGCGGGTGCGCCTGGCCGGGCCGACCAGTCCAGCCGGGCTTGCAGGCCAAGCTGGCCGGTCAATCGGGGCTGCAATACGGGCCCAGGTACGGCGCCAGGCTGGCCAGGTCCAGATCGTCCAGGTCCAGCTTCAAGGTGGCGCCATCCATGCCGGCCTGGCCGTTCAGCTTCAGCGTTGCCGAGGCGGGTGCACCGTCTTGCTGGCTGCGCAGCGTGGCCTGCAGCGTGACCGGCGTGAGCGGGGGCGCCGGCCATTGCAGGGCGCCCGCTTGCAGCGCGATGCCGTCGATCTGCAGCGCGCCCCGGTGCACCTGGCGCGCCAGCGGCTGCACATCGTTCAGCACCAGGGGCTCAGGGCTTGCCAGGCGATCACCGGGGTGGGGCTGCCAGGCTCGGCCAGTGCCACGTCCCGCAGCCCCAACTGGCCTTTCAAGGACACGCTGGCCCCGCCTTGGGGCGGCAGCAAAAAGCGCAAACGCAGGTCGGTGCTCAGCTTGGCGGCCTGCAATTGCAGCGGCAGCGACGCCGGCAGGTAGCCCAGCCAGGGCTGCAGGTCCAGGTCTTTGAACGCCAGCGTCAACTCGCCGCTGCGCTGGACGGTGAACGGCAAGGCCTGGGCACCGCTGTCGAAACGGATGCCGTTGAGCGTGAATACCAGCCGGGGCTCGGTGTTGACCGCCAGATCGCCCGGCAGGTTGGACAAAAACGGCAAGCTCAGCGTCAGTGCCTGCACGCTGTGCTGCTTGCCGGCCGGGCGGTCGTCAAAGTTGATCTGCGCATCCCGCAATGCCAGGTTGTACAGCGCAAAGCGCGCCGGCTCGCCCGGGGCGGCAGCGGGCTGGGTGGCCAGCTTGGTCAGCAGATCGTCGATGTTGTAGTGGCCTGGCGCGGTGCGCACCAGGTTCAGGCGCAGGCCGTCGATAGCCAGGGCTTGCAGCACCGGGGCGCCGTGGCGCAGTGATTGCAGCGACAACCTGGCCTGCACCTGGGGGATTTGCAGCAGCGGCGCGGCGTTGCTGTCGGCAGCGGCGATTTGCAAGCCGGTCAGCGTGATTTCCAGCCGCCACGGCACGATGGCCACGGCTTCGATCGTCACCGTGCGGCCCAGTGCAGCGCTCAAGCGCGGTGGCAGTTGCGCTGCCAACAAGGCCGGCAGGCCCCAGCCCAGTACCGCCGCAAGTACCGCCGCAAGTACCGCCGCAAGTACCGCCGCCAACAACGCCAGCGTGAAAACGCCAAGCCCCGGCCGCTTGCGCCAGCGGTGTCAACCTGGCAGCGCGGTGGCCACGGTTGGGGTGGCCCTCAGTCGGGCAAGGTGTCGTCGTCTTCGCGCCCGGGTGGCACGTCAACACGGTAGGCCTCGTTGGCCCAGGCGCCCAGATCGGCCCCCCGGCAGCGCTCGCTGCAAAACGGGCGCGATGGGTTTTCTGGCGCAAACAGTGCCGGCCGCCGGCAGGTGGGGCAGGGCACGCGGCGGGCGGCGGGGGCGGGTGCGAGTTTGGAGGGTATTGGATCGCTCATCGTGCGTTTATCAAGCACACAGCGTCATCTCAAACGGCATGTCCACCGCCGCTGGCCGCAGCCGGCCGTCGGCATCACCCCGCATCAGCCGCACCGACACCATCAGCCGGTGGCCGGTGATCTCGGGCACCAGGCCTTCACCGGGTGCCATGCGCAATCGCAGCAACTGGTAGCTTTTGCCCTGCGGCAGGCTTTGTTGAAACTGCCCGGCGCTGGCGGCGACCTTGTGCGGCACGCCGGACTCGCGCACCAGTTGCAACAGGGTTTGCAGCGCCTCGGCCAGCGGCGCCAGCACATTGACCCAGCCCAGCAGGTCGGCGCGGCGCCGGGCGGGCTCAAGCTGCTGCCAGGCGTAATAGGCCGGCAGGTCGAATTCACAGGTGCCGCCGGGGATGTTGATGCGGCTGCGCAGGCTGGTCAGCCATTCATGGCCGGCCAGCGCCTGGCCCGCCTTGCCGGGCTGTTGGTTCAGGGCGTTGAACACCCGGTCGATGCGCCCGATCATCGTATCCAGCGCGGCCACCGACACCTGGGGGTTGCTGCGGTAGCCGATCAACTGGGCCTTGTGGCGCTCCAGTTCTTTCAGCAGGTCGGATTTCAGGTCGGCACGCGAGGCCACTTCGAGGATTTCAAACAGCGTGACCAGTGCAAAGTGGTGGTCCACCGCGGCGTCGCGCGGCAGCATCTGGCCCAGCCGGTCAAACAGATGCTCCAACCGCAGCATCGTGCGCATGCTTTCGTTGAACGGGTATTCGTACAGGACCAAGGCGCACTTTCGTGATTCAGGCCGCTGCCGCGGCGGCGGGACCCGAAGATTGTTTCATGCCCCGCGCCAGGCCACCCCATGCCGCAACCAGGCCGACCACAGCGCCGCCACCTCGTCGGCCAGCGCCTTAGGCCTGATGCCGTCGTTGTAGATCACCGCATCGGCAATCGCACGCCGCGCCGGGCGGCTGGTTTGCAACGCGATCACCCGCTCGACTTCGGTCGCGGTCCAGCCCGATCGGGCCATCACCCGCTGCACCTGGGTGGGCGCGCCGCAATCGACCACCAGGATGCGCTGGCAGCGGGCACGCCAGTGGCTGGATTCGGCCAGCAGCGGCACGTCGAACACCACCACGCCATCGCCTGCCGCCCCCGCCTGCCGGATGGCCTCGGCACCGATCAGCGGGTGCAGGATGGCTTCCAGCGCCTGCTTGGCCAGCGGATCGGCCAGCACCACGCTGCGCATCCGGGCCCGGTCGAGCGCGCCATCGGGCCCGGCCACGGCGGCGCCAAAACGCTGGCGCAGCGCCGGCATCGCGGCGCCGCCGGGGGCGGTCAGGCCATGGGCGATGGCATCGGTATCGACCAGGGTGGCGCCATGGCCCACCAGCAGGCCGGCCACCGTGCTCTTGCCGCTGCCGATGCCGCCGGTCAATCCGATGGACTGGATGCCTTGGGCCGTCACAACCCCGGCCACAGCGCGCTCATCTGCGGGCCAAAAAACAGCGCCGCCGCACCACCGCCGGCCAGATAGGGCCCGAATGGGATCGGCACATTGCGGCCATGGCCACGCGCCACGATCAGAAAGATGCCGACCACCGCGCCCACCGCCGACGACAGCAGGATGATCGATGGCAAGGCCTGCCAGCCCAGCAGCGCGCCCAGGCCCGCCAGCAGCTTGAAGTCGCCCTCGGCCATGCCCTGTATACCGCGCAGCAGCTTGTAGGCAAAAGCCACGGCCCACAGCGAGAAGTAGCCTAAAAACGCGCCCAACGCCGCATCGGGCAGCGCCACCGGGGTCCAGCGCAGCCAGGCCGCCACCAGGCCCAGGCCGATCAGCGG
>JANOBL010000442.1:0-18809 GCA_031411635.1 Betaproteobacteria bacterium | reverse complement strand
TTTGTCTCTCGTCTTGGTAAACCAGAGACTCCCCCAAAGGGCTCGTTTGTTCAAGGGCCCCGAGGGGGGCCTTACCGCCTACATCACGCTACGTGATCAAAATGCCGGCCAAAGGCATCGGGGTCGGTGATCAGGCTCAGTTGACCTTCAGCGCCAGCTTTGCGTAGCAGCCACGCAGCGCTTGCAGCACACGCTCACCCGCCTTGCGGCTCTTGACGTAGACGTTGCAGTCGTCGGCGTAGCGCACAAACCTGTGGCCCCTGCGCTCCAACTCCCGATCCACCTCGTCCAACAGCACGTTGGCCAGCAGCGGGCTCAGCGGTCCGCCTTGCGGCGTGCCCTCGAACCGCTCGCCGTGCACCCCGTGCGCTAGTCCAGTGAAACGGAGAAATCGGATGTACGTGAGCACCTGCCAGGGGCGCCATCCAGGCGCAAGGCGCAGCCGGGTTGGACACCCGGCGAGCACTTGCAACGACGAGGGCGCCCCTGGCAGGTGCTCACCCTTCGGGCAGGTGGCTGGCAGGGCGTGCTGCGTCGTTGCGAGCCTTGCCCAGGCGTACAGCCTGGGCTTCAGCCCGCGCCTGGCCGCCCGCCCTGCCAGCCGCCTGCGTACATCCGATTTCTCCGTTTCACTGGACTAGTCCTGCATCTTGAAGCCCGTGGCCTGGACAGCCTTGGCCCAGCGCGTGTTGTCGGACTTGATCACACGCGCAAACTCCTCGCGCGTCGTCCCGGTCACGCGCAATCCGGCGGCCTCGAGCTTGGCCCGCGTCTCTGAGTTCCTTGTCGCCTTGACGACCTCCAGATTGAGCTTGTCGAGAACTTCAGTCGGCGTGTTCGCAGGGGCGAAGACACCGTACCAAGAGTCGAACTGCATCTCCGGGTAGCCAAGTTCCTTGAACGTGGGGACATCGGGAAACACCATCGATCGGGAAGGACCGGTGTCCGCAAGCACCCGAAGCTGGCCCGCCTTGGCCAGCGGCGCAGCCACCGCGTGCGTGACAAGTTGCGCGTGAATGTCCCCATTGGCAGTGGCCATGGTGGACTCACTCGTCGTCTTGAAGTGGACGGTTTCGAGCTTCACCTTCAGCGCGTCGGCGAAGACGTAGCTGCCAAAGTGCGCGACGCTACCCTGTCCGGGTGTCGCAAAGAACAGCGCCGACGGCTGCTCTCTGGCCCATTTCACAAAAGCCTGCAGGGACGTGGACGGAACACGCTTCGTCCCAGTCACGAGCACGAGATCTGTTGCGGTAGCCTGCGAAACAGCGACGAAGTCTCGTTGGGGGTCATAGGGAAGCTTCGGATTGGCAGCCGGCAAAATGCTGATCTGCGGCATCGCTGCCAACATGAGTGTGTAGCCGTCGGGTGCAGCTCGCACAAGTTCTTGCGCTGCAATCAGCCCGCCAGCGCCCGCCTTGTTCTCGACGACAACGGCCTGCTTGAGAGACTCCTGCAGTCGCTCTGCGATGAACCTGGCGGTTACATCGGCGCCGCTGGCGGGAGCGTAGCCAACCAGCAGGCGTATCGGTTTGGTGGGGTACTGCAAATCGGCCGCAGTCACCGGCATCGCGAGGACGACGATCAGCGCAGCGACCGCATGGCGTACCACGAAAACCAGTATCTTCATGATCATTTGCCTCTCGTGGTTGTCAGCGTCATCACGCAGGCCAGCCGACCGATGCTGCTTGGTCACCATGATAATGCATGATGCATGGTAACGCCAGATGCCCCGCTGAATGAAGCCCAAGGATTGCGAGAGGCGCACGCCAGCGTGCAGCGCGCCTGCAGCACGACCGGGACGTCGACCATGCGGCCGTCGACCTGTACCGCTGCTCCATGGGCTGCGGCGTCGGCAGCGAGCACTTTGCGGGCCCATGCCAGTTCCGCTTCGTTCGAAAGGCGATCGTTGCCGACGGCCGGGGAAGATTGGATTCGATGACCATGGGCTTTTTAATGCATAATGCATTATAACTGATCGTTGAACCCGTTCTGTAACCCCATGGCTGAGCACTTGCGGCCGCAGCACCATCGTATGGGTGACGCTGCAGGGTGGAGGCGGGCCGAATTACGCGGGGATGCAGTACCAGGGTTGTCCATCTCCGTGGGCGTGGTCGACGCACGGTCGTCGTTTCGAACAACGTGCTTGAAGCGAATGACTCAATTCTTTGAATGGTGAGGACGAGATGCTTGAAAACCTGAGCGGCGAAACGCGGTTGTTCCCCATCATCGGAGACCCGATTCGGTTTGTGAAATCACCACAACGGTTGACCGGCGGTTTCGAGTCGCGGGGCGCAAACGCTGCATGCATACCGATGCTGGTGGCGAACGCTGATCTGGATATCGTCGTGGCCGGGCTCACGCGCATCCCCAACGTTGCGGGGCTGCTGGTCACCATGCCGCACAAGTTTGCGGCCTTTGCCCACTGCACCACAAGTTCCAAGACGGCAAGACTGCTTGGTGCCGTGAGCGCGATGCGTCGCAACCTGGACGGGTCCTGGCACGGCGACATGCTCGATGGCCTCGCCTTCGTGAAGGCGCAGATTGACGCAGGTGCCCAACCAGCAGGATCGCGTGTGCTGCTGGTCGGCGCAGGTGCGGCGGGCAGTGCCATCGCCATTGCGTTGCTCGATGCCGGAGTCCGGGAGCTGATCGTCCACGACACCAGCAACTCCCGCGTCGCCCAATTGATCGATGTTGTGGCCGATCTGGGCCGCGGTCGGGTTGCCGCCGGCCCGGCGGACCCGACGGGCTGCGACATGGTGTGCAACGCAACACCAATGGGCATGGCTGAGGGGGATCCGCTTCCCGTCGCTGCGCCTTTGCTGACCCGATCGATGTTTGTGGGCGATGTGATCGCCGGACATGGCGTCACGCCGTTGTTGCAGGCTGCGCAGGACACAGGCTGCAAGACTGCAAGTGGCGTGCAGATGGTTGAGGCCGTGCAGGAAATGATGCTTGACTTCTTGCTGGGAGCCTGAACCCGGCGTGTGCAATCAGCCGCCGGTTTGCCGGGCAAGCATGCCGTTGCCCGCATGTCGAGTGCACCTGCAGCGCGCCACGGTGTGAAGGCGTTGCCGCAGCGGAAGCCATGAAAGCAGCATACAAACACTCTGTGTTCGTTCATAATGCATCGTGCATTATTAGAGTTCGACAAGTCTGGAGACAGGCCCATGTACAAGTGCTTTTCCCGTTGTGTCGCCGCCAGCTTCGTCGTTGCGGCAACCAGCGCATCCCACGCTTTCCCTGACAAGCCGATCACCTTGGTCGTTCCCTTTGGCGCCGGCACGTCGGTCGACGTGAATGCGCGCGACTTCTCCCAGGCGCTCACCGCCTCCGGCAAAGCCAGCGTCGTGGTGGACAACCGTCCCGGTGCCGAAGGCTCGATCGGCGCCATGGCCGTGCTCAACGCCGCAGCGGACGGGCATACGATGATGTTCACCAGCAGCTCCATCCCGGTGCTCGATCCGCTGGTCAAGAAGTCAATGCAGTTCGACCCGATCAAGGACTTCACCCCGGTATGCACCGTCGCGCGAACGAGCAACGTGATCAACATCACCGGCGCCAGCCCGATCAAAACCGTGGCCGATCTGATCGCCGCAGCGAAGGCGGCGCCGGGCAAGCTGACCTTTGCCTATTCTTCGGCAACAACCCGGCTGGCCGGGGAACTGTTTGCGCAGGCCGCCGGCATCCATTTGTTGGGCGTGCCCTACAAGGCCTCGATGGCGGGCCTCACGGATGTGGCTAGCGGCCAGGTTGACCTGTTCTTCATCGACCATGTCTCGGCCGCGCCGTTGCTGCAGTCCGGCAAGCTGCGCGCCCTCGCGGTGGCCGGCGACAAGCGCATCGAGGCGCTGCCGTCCGTGCCGCACGCCAAGGAATCGGGCGTTCCGGGCTACAAGGTCCAACCCTGGTTCGGCGTCTATGTGTCGGCCAAGACACCGCCAGCGTCCGTGGACCAGTTGCGCGAGTTCGTGACCCAGGCGGTCAACGCGCCGGCCGCCAAGGCCGCGACGGAAAAGCGCGGACAGGACGTGCTTCTGCTGTGCGGCAATGCGATGACGAAGCTGCAAGCTGACGAGATCGCCCTCTGGCGCGAAGTGCTCAAGAAGGCCGGCATCCAGCCGGAGTGACGTCCCTGGGATTCGCATGCTCATCACCTTGACCGGCCAGTCGATGATCCGCAGCGACACGCGCGCCGATGCGCCCAAGGCCGTGCCCGCCATCCGATCGCTGCTCAACGGCGACGTGGTGTTCACCAATTTCGAGGCCGCCGTGTTTGATCCGTCGGCCGGCCAGACAACAAGGGACGGTCGCTTTGCTTCGCCACCGCAAGCCTTGGAGGCG
Source organism: Betaproteobacteria bacterium (assembly GCA_031411635.1). Lineage (GTDB taxonomy): Bacteria > Pseudomonadota > Gammaproteobacteria > Burkholderiales > Burkholderiaceae_C > Pseudaquabacterium. The sequence goes on along the minus strand of JANOBL010000442.1, from coordinate 14,465 downwards.
CTCGCCGCCTTTGGCTTCAACTTGCTGGCGATGCCCAACAACCACTCGTATGACATCAAGGGCAGCGGCATCCTCAACACAGTCCGCACGGCCGACCGGCTCGGCCTCACACACGCCGGCATTGGCCGCGACCTGGCGGAGGCGGAGCGGCACGCTTACCTCGAGACGGCAAAGGGCACCGTCGCGCTCGTCACCGTGGCGTCGGGTCTGGTGCACGAGGGCCGCGCGGCTGAGGGGCGGCCCGGCGTCAACGAACTGGCCATGCTCGGGCCAACCCCCGATCCCGGCGACGCGCAGCGCGTGCTGGGGCGCGTCTCGCTGGCGAAGAAGAGCGGTGCGTTCGTCGTGGTATCGCACCACAACCACCACTATCCCGGCGTAGAACGCCCGGCCGACTTCAAGCAGCTTTTGCTGTCCGAACTGCCCGAGCGGCTGGCGCCTGCGCCGTGGCTGCAGCCCTGGGCGCATGCGCTCGTCCAAGCCGGTGCGGACGTCGTCGCGATGCACGGCCCGCCCGTCCTGCACGGCATGGAAGTGCATCGCGGCAAGCCGATTTTCTACAGCCTGGGAAATTTCATCTTCCAGGTGCCGCCGGAGTCCATCCATCTGGAGGAACCGATCATGTGGGAGAGCGTCGTTGCACAGGTCGCCTTCGACGGCGACCACCTCGTCGGCGCGCGCTTCACACCCATCGCGATGAACAAGGTCGGCAAGGGTCTGCCCAACCCGCACGACGAATTCGATGTCAACGAGTACCACCGCACGCGTGGCCTGCCGAGGCGGGCCAGCGGCAAGCAGGCAGAGTACCTGCTGCAACGTTTTTCCCGCCTCTGCGCGGCGTTCGACACGCGGATCACCATCGACGGCGAGCAGGCCGAGTTGGTGCTGCCGCCCGCGAAGCACTGAACACGACTTTCGAGATTCCAAGGAGACTCGGCGTCGTAGCGATGGCACAGGTTGCGCAACGCCTCACGCATCTACCGAGCCGAGAGGTGTCACGCACGCCCGCCCACGACGGCGGCGCCGACGGCGCGAGGACGCGGTGGCGCTCCGCCGTGTCACCCGCGTAGGCAATGCCCAGGAAGGCAGGACCGTCGTGCCTGTGCACGCCCGTCAGCTTTCCGCTGTCGATTTCGACCCTTGCTGCCCCCTGCGCCAAAGGTTGCGGACGGGCGAGTTTGACCCCGCCCGAGCGAAAGCGGCCTCAAGGCGCTGCGCGTCGAAGGTCGCCTGCCAGCCCCTGTCGAAGACTTTCCCCGCTCAATGCGAAGGGATCCCTGCGGTCGTGCCGCCGTCCACCGGCATCACGATGCCATGCACGAAGCTGGCGTCGTCGGAGAGCAGGAAGGCCACGACAGCCGCGATTTCCTCGGGTCTGCCCTCGCGGCCGATCGGCATGTCGGCGCGGATGCGGGTGACATTTTCGGGGTCCTGGAACATGACCTCGGTCATCGGCGTGCGGATCATCCCCGGTGCGATCGCGTTGACACGGATCCGCTTCGGGCCGAGTTCCATCGCCATCGATTGTGTGATGCCGGCCACGGCGAACTTCGACGCCGAATAGGCAAGGCGGTTCGGTATGCCGCGGATGCCGGCCAGCGACGAGAGGTTGACGATGGCGCCGGGCTTGCCGGCCTTGGTGAGCTCACGTGCAAAAGCCTGGCAGGTGCGGAAGGTGCCGTCCAGGTTGACCGACATCACTCGGCGCCAAGCCTCGTCCTCGACGTCGAGCACAGTGCCCACGCCGCGCACGCCGGCGCAGTTGACCAGGCCGAACAGGTTGCCCAGCCGCTCGACGGCGGCCGACATCACGGCCTGCACCTTCGCCCGGTCGGACACGTCCGCCTCCAATGCGATGGCCCTGTCGCCAGCGCCCAGGCTGGCCGTCGTCTTCTCGGCGTCGGCCAGCTTGATGTCGACGGCGACCACCGCAGCGCCTTCTTCATGCAACCGGCGCACGCAGGCAGCCCCGATGCCGCTGCCGGCGCCAGTGACCACCACGGTCTTGCCTTCGAATCGCTTCATCTCATGCTCCTTGGTTGATTCGGGCGCCGATGACCACCCGCTCACGTGCCGACGAAGGCCTGCACCCCACCGTCTACCGGCAGGTCGCTGCCGGGGATGGACATGTTCTGGTCGGTGGCATCCGTGGTGGACATCTTGGCTGTCCAATACCGCTGCAGCTTCAGGGCGCGGCGCGTCCGGTGCACGTGGCGATGAATTTGCCCGAGAAGGCCTTGAGCATCGGCCCAGGCGCGCGCCAATGCCGCCAGGCCGGTCAGGCAGCTCAGTTGCCCAGGTCCTTGAACACCTGGCGCGCGATCCGGAAGGCGGTCATGCCGGCGGGCATTCCGGCGTAGACCGCCACCTGCAGAAAGCACTCACGGATCTCGATCTTGGTCACGCCATTCTTCAGCGCCACCTTGATGTGACCGGCCAATTCTTCCTGCCGGTTGAGCGCTGCGAGCATGCCCAGGTTCAGCATGCTGCGGCTGCGGAGGTCCAGCCCGGGCCGCGTCCAGATCGCGCCCCATGCATGCTCGGTGACCATCTCCTGCATCGGCAGGCTGAAGTCGTCCGCGGTGCGGAACATTTCGTCGACCGGTTCTGCCCCGATCAGTTCCTTGCGCAGTGCAAGCCCCTTGTCGAAGGTTTCGCGGTTGTTCATAGTTTGCTGCTGGTGCTGTTCGTCAGCGCTCAAGCTTCACTGGATGACGATCTTTTCGCGCTCGACGACCGCCTTCCAGCGCTTGTAGTCTTCCAGGACCAGGCTGCGGAACGCGTCGCCACGCAACGGCTCGGTGTCCGGCGCAACCTTGATGGTCGATTGAAACTTGGCGATGGCCTCCGGATCCTTGAACACCGCTGCCAACTCCGTGGTCAGGCGGTCTGCGATCGCCTTGGGCAGATTTGGCGGCGCGAAGAAACCGAACCAGACGTCCCAACTGGCGTTGTTGATGCCCAACTCCTGGAACGTAGGGGCATTCGGGAAGGCCGGGCTGCGCTTCGCGCCGACGCTCGCCAGCACCCTCAGCGTGTCTGGAAACGGCGCGGTTGACTGGCTGAAATCCAGCGTGCCGCCCATCAGATCATTGAAGACCGGCGCGATGCCGTTGTACGGCACGTGCAGGCCCTTCACGCCGGCGGCGCCCTCCATCAAGACAATGCCGACATGAACAATGGCGCCAATGCCGGTGGTGCCGAACTTGACCTCGCCCGGCTTGGCCTTCATCTGTGCCAGCAGTTCCGGCAGCGTGTTGAAAGTCGCCTTCGGGCTGGCGATCACGAGTGGCGCGATGGTGAATGGGCGGATCAGGAAGGTGAACTGATCGTACTTGTACGGCAATGTGCGCACCGCAGGCACGACGGCGAACTCGGCGCCCGACAGCAAAATGGTGTAGCCGTCGGCTGGCGACTTGAACACCTGGTCGGCACCGATCGTGCTGGATGCGCCTGGCTTGTTCTCGACGATCACGGTCTGGCCGAGGCGCCGTTGGAGGTAGTCCGCCGTGATGCGCCCGATGGCGTCGGTCGTGCCGCCGGCTGGCACGGGCACGATGATCTTGAGCGGCTGCCTGGTCGGGAAGTCCTGCGCCGATGCCGGCGAAAGGGCCTGTGCCAGACCAACCAGCAAGCTGCCGATTCCCATTGTTTTGAAGGCCATCACGCTGACTCCTGTATGGCGGTCGCCTTTGGCGCGAAAGGCGCGCGCAGGTGGTTGCCGAAGCGGCCACTGTAACTCACAATGCATTATGCATACTTAGGGAAAACCTCATGTGCGGCGCAGGCTCGCGGCAGCCAAGCCAGGATGTGCGAGCGATGGGCCTTGACGAACGCCCCGGCAATCTACTGGCTGTTGCCCCGGATAGCTGCTGCCGGTCACCAAGGACCCCGCTTGCTGTTCACGCCGCACAGTTGGTTGATGATGTCTATGGGACACAAGCTCGGCTGTGTCGGCCTGCGGTGTTGTATATTCTTGCCGTACATTATGCATAATACGCCTGACCAAATCTTGAACCGCCCGTCGACCTCGGCCTGCGCACACCCATCTCGCCGATGAACATTTGCAGTGGAGAAACTCATGACCAAGACCCTGATCCAGCAGCTCGCCGACTTCACGGCGGACACGACTTTTGACAGCCTGCCTGAGGCGGTGGTGCACGAGTGCAAGCGCGCGGTGCTCGACTCGATCGGTTGTGCAGTGGCGGGCGTCGACGAGCCGAAGAGCCGTATCGCCATCAAGTACGCCCGCATGGTCGGCGCCGGCGATCAGAAGGCCACGATCATCGGCACCGGCGAGAGGGTTTCCGTGCTCGGTGCCTCGTTCGCCAACGCCGAGTTGATCAACGCGCTGGACATGGACGCCGTGCTGCCGCCGGGTCATGTGAGCCCGTACGTGATGCCGGCTGCCTTCGCAACGGCCGAAGCACTTGGCGGCTCGGGCCAGGAGATGATTGTGTCGATGGCGGTTTCGCATGAGATGAGCAACCGCTTCGGCAAGGCCGTGGACTACCAGCGGCGGGTCAAGGACGGCAGGCTCGACCCGCCCAAGGTGTTCGGCTACTCCAACACCATCTTCGGCGCGACGGCGGCCATCGGCCGGCTGAGCGGCTTCTCGCGTGAGACGCTGGCCCATGCGCTTGGCATTGCCGGCGCGATTTCTCCGGTGAACTCGCAGATCGCCTGGTTCGAACACACGCCCATCTCGACCATCAAGTATCAACTCGCCGGCATGCTGGCGCAGCAAGCGCTGACTGCGGCCGCCATGGGCGAACTCGGGCACCGCGGCGACCTGCAGATGCTCGACGACCGCGAGTACGGCTATGCGCGCTTCATCGGCACCGAAAAGTGGGAGCCGAGCGAGCTGACGACAGCGCTCGGCAACATCTGGAATTTCCCGCGCGAGTGCTCGTACAAGCCGTACCCGCACTGCAGGATCATGCACGCGATGTTCGACCTGATCATCGCAATCGTGCAGGAACAGCGCCTCAAGCCCGAGGAGATCGATTCGATGAAGGTTTACGTCGAAGGAATCGCTGAGCGGCCGTGCTGGCTCAATCGCACGATTGAGCGCGTGGAGGACGCGCAATTCAGCATGGCCCACGGCATTGCACTGGCCGCACATTGCTTCCCGCTGGGCAAGGCCTGGCAGGACCCGAAGAATGTGTTCAGCGCATCCGTGATGTCGCTGATGAAGCGCGTGAGCACCGAGGTGCATCCGGATTACGCCAAGGCGCTGATGGGTAACGCCGCAAGCCGGCCTGCACGCGTGGAGATCCAAGCACGCGGTCAAACCTTTGTTGGCGAGAAGAATTACCCGAAAGGCAGCCCGTCGCCGGAGCCCGAAAGCTTGATGACCGACGACGAGCTGACGGCCAAGTTCCGCCACAACTGCGACGGCACCCTGCCGGCTGCTCAGACCGACAGGCTGATCGACGCCCTATGGAATCTGGAGCGCGTGCCCGACTTCAGCGCGGTGATGAAGCTGTGCAGTCCAACATCCGCCGCAGCACGGGCCCGACCGGCGGCTCAACCGGCGCATGCTGGGTGAAGCGCTCGTTGAACGGCCGCACATCAGCGCATCGACGCACGCGCCGCCATGCACCCGCGGTTGCACGCCGGCCGCGATGGAGCCAGAGTATGCAAATTGGCCGGTGTTCCAGCGCGTGCTGCCCTGCGACGAATGCCGCGCCATCGACCAGCGCTCTACTGCGTTCGTGTCTGCGCAGAATCTCAGTGCGGGCGGGTAACAACGCTCACGGGTCGCAAAGCATCTTGACTCGGTTCCACGCCCTTTCCGAACGCACTCAGGCCCTCGACATCCAGTACATGGATAGTGCCGTACTGCATACGCACGAAGCCGGCCGCCCGCAGTTCGTGCAGGGCGCGGTTGGCAATTTGACGAGACAAGCCGCACAGGCGCGCGATCTCCTCTTGCGAGAGTCGCAAAGCGTCGGACGTGGCAGAACACAGCATCGGGTTGAACAGCTCTGCCACGCACACGGCCACCTGAGCCGTGGTTGACTGCATGCGACAGCTCTCCACGACAGCGACGAACTGACCGAGTCGGGCGTTCAACTGGCGCACAAGAAAGTGGTTGAACGGCAGGCTGGTTGCAAAAAGCCAGTCGAAGGTCTTCAACGGCATCAGTGCGATCCAACTGGCGCGCAATGCGATCACTTCGTAAGGCCTGAGTTCATGCTTGAGCAGCGACCCTTCGCCCAACCATCCACCGGACGAAACGCCAATGAACGTTGTGCTCCGTCCGTCGGAAGACACTGTGCAGACCTTCACCATGCCGTCCAGGACGCCGATCCAATGCTGAGCCGGCACGCCTTCCTGACAGACGACAGACCCCACAGCGTACTTCGTCAATTGAGTCTCGCGCTCGACGCGGGCCATCTGCTCGGCAGTGAGATGCTTGGCCCAGGGGGCTTCTCGCAGCCGATCGCGCATTTCGAGTGAAGAGGCGGACATGGGTTTCTCGCGGCAACTCAACGGACAGCCTCATCAACGGTACCACACGGCGAGGCTTCGATATCGGGGCAATCCAGTTCCTCTTCGTGCCTCGCCCGGAGACCCGTGCCAGCGGTGCGGTAGTGGGGTCTTCCCCTAGCCGAAAGGCGCCGGAATGTACATCGACTGACAGTCAATCGGAGGCGCGGATACCAGAATCTGTGTGCTCTGGCGACGCCTCGACTGGCAAGACCCTGAGTCGACGCCCGACGGCCATGCCGACAAAACCCAAGGATTGAGACATGAACGCTATAACCCCCATGACGCGCCTGACCTGCTGCGCGCCGCTGCTCGCAACGGCCTTGTGCTCGATGCTGCTGTCGGCCTGTGGTGGCTCGGACGACAACGCGACGGCGCCGACGGTGACGGCGCAGCGAGCCTGCGATACGCTGTCTGGCAAGACCATTGCGGGCGCGACCCTGGCCGCCGCTGCGGTACCCGCGAGCGGTGCCGTACCAACCTACTGCAAGGTCAACGGCACCATCGCACCGGCTCTGAACTTCGAGATCCGTCTGCCGGATGCCTGGAACGGCAAGCTGTACTACGGTGGCGGTGGTGGCTACAACGGCTCGATCCCCGGGTTGTCCGTACAGGCACTCTCACAGGGCTATGCATCGGTCGCCAGCGATTCGGGACACCAGGGCAGTGGACTGTCGGCTGACTTCGCCTTGACCGATACCTTCGCGGCCCAACTCTTCGGTAGCCTCTCGGTGCCCACAGTGATGTCGACCGCGCTCGAGGCGGTGACTGCGGCCTATGGGACACCACCGTCCAAGTCCTATTTCGAGGGTTGCTCGAACGGCGGGCGCGAAGCGCTGATGGCGGTACAGCGCAATCCAAATCTCTTCGACGGCGTCATCTCGCGAGCACCTGCCTACAACTGGGTGGGATTCATGGGCGCCTTCAACCGCACGGCCAAATCGTTGGCCGCCCCGGGGGGCGCATTCAGCACCGCGAAGACGGCTTTGTTGGCGCAGCACGTGCGGACGGCCTGTGACGCCTTGGACGGCAGCGTCGATGGCGTCGTTTCGAACCCTGCAGCGTGCACGTCAGCGGTCGTCAACCTGGCGACCCTGCGCTGTGTCGGCGGCGCGGACACCGGCAACACGTGTCTCTCGGATGCGCAGTTGGCGGTCGTCACGTCGTGGACAACCGATGCCGTATTCACGGGCAGCAGCAGCTTCCGCAATGCAGGCTGGAAATTGACCGGAAACGAAGACGATCCCGGCGCCTGGGCCGCTTGGGAAACCGGCGGCTTCCCACTCCAGTTTTACTTCCAGGACACGACCGTCAAGAACTACCTCGCACGCAATCCCGCAGCCAATTCGCTGACCTACACGCCGTGGGATCAAAATCAAAATGCGCTCTATGCGATGGCGGCGCTCAACGACGCGACGAATACCGATATTCGTCCGTTCGTCAACAGCGGCGGCAAGCTGATTCTTTGGCACGGTGGCAATGATGCGGCGCTCAGCGTGAACTCGACCGCCGAGTACCACGCCAACATGCGCAACGCTGTCGGCGCGGTGAACGCCGATGCATCGACCCGCTTCTACGTTGCGCCCGGCGTTGGCCACTGTGCGGGTGGGCCCGGAGCGGACACGACGGATTTGCTGACCGCGCTGGATCAGTGGGTGACCAAGGGCACCGCACCCGCCACGCTGACCGCAGAGAAGCTTGACGCCACCGGGGCGCGGACGTTCGCCCGGCCCTTGTGCCAGTACCCGCAGTACCCGCGCTACACGGGGCCGGCCAACGACGCGGCGGCCGCCAAGTTGGCGACAAGTTACACCTGCACCACGCCCTGAATGGAAGCAGCAGGCACGGGGAGGTTGACGGGTCGAGCGGCTCCTTGCGTGGGCCGCTCTTCCATGGGCCGATCCTGAGCGATTGCCAGGATCAGTCTCGCTGTTGGTCGTTGTCAATGCCGACAGCTTCCTCACCGTGACGCCACCGTATCTGTTGCCCCCTGCATCAGCATGGGTCGGCACAAAGGAGACACCATGAACACCGCAACGCCTCACAGGGCCATAACGCTCCACGCCACCAGCGCCCTCGCCGCAGCCGCCCTGCTCACCGCCTGCGCCGGCCCGTCTCAGTCACCCGTCTCCGCCGACGCGTGCACCAAGCTCAAAGGCCAATCCCTGGGCCAACAGCAAGCCACCATCGCCGACGCCAAGCCCGTGCCCGAGGCCGGCAACGTGCCCGCACACTGCGCCGTCAACATCACCCTGGAAGACTCCACGCTGCGCGTCGAGGCGCGGCTGCCCACAACCGGCTGGAACGGCAAGCTCGTGACGCTGGGCGGTGGCGGCTTGAAGGGCGCGGTGTTCGTGCCCACGCTGCCGTTCTTCAGCCCGTCGATCATTGCCGAGCGCTACGCCACCATCGCCACCAACGGCGGCTACGACTACGCCACGCGCGACGCCGGCTACTTCAAGGCCGAGTTTGCGTACGACCCGATCAAGTTTGCCGACTACACCCACCTCTCCATCCATCGGGCGCTGCCGCTGGGCAAAGAGCTGGTCAGCCGCTTCTACGGCGCGCCGTCCAGGAAGAACTACTTCGAGGGCTGCTCGGCCGGTGGCCATGAGGCGATGATGCTGTCGCAGCGCTTTCCGGGCGACTTCGACGGCATCGTGGCGCGCGCGCCGGCCGGCAACTTCATGGGCGTGTTCCTGCAGTTCAACCATGTGGCCAAGGCCAGCCGCGCGCCGGGCGGCACACTCAACACCACCAAGCAGCAGTTGCTAGGCAAGGCCGTGCTGCAGCAGTGCGACGCGATGGACGGCCTGGCCGACGGCATCGTCTCCAAGCCCGCGGCGTGCAACTTCGACCCCGCCACGCTGCGCTGCGCCGGCGGCGCCGATGCAGGCGACCAGTGCTTGAGCGACGCCCAGATCCGCACCGTGCGTGCCGCGGCCACGGGCTTCAAGACCAGCGACGGCGCGTGGTCGCACCCCGGCGTCAACTGGGGCGGCGAAGACAACGCCAGCAAGGGCTGGGGCGAGTACCTGTGGCCGCTGGCGCCGGCACCGTTCAGCGGCCAGCCGCTGGCGGCGCTGTTCTCCGACGGGCTCGTGCGCTCGTTCGTCACGCGCGACCCCGGCTACGACACCACCCAGTTCAACCCCGACGAGTGGCGCGCTGCGCTCAACATCGTGGGCACCACCTTCAACGCCTTCAACCCCGACCTCTCGGCGCTGAGAGCGCGCGGCGTGAAGATGATCCTGTGGAACGGCCAGCAAGACACCGCCGTGAGCCCGAAAGACACCGCGCGCTACTACGACGCCGTGGTGCAGAAGATGGGCCAGCCCGCTGCCGACGAGACGGTGGAGCTGTTTCTCGCACCGGGCGTGGGCCACTGCTTCGGCGGCCCCGGGCCCGACCGCGTGGACCTGATGAAGGCACTGGTGGCGTGGTCCGAGCAAGGTACCCCGCCCTCGCGCCAGGCCATGGTGCTCACGCAGCTCGACAGCGCCGGCAAGCCCGTGGCCACGCGGCCGATGTGCAAGCACCCGGCCTACCCGCGCTACAACGGCAGCGGGGATCCGAAGGCGGCGGCGAGCTTTAGCTGCAGCACGGACTGAAGACGCGCTGCGTCAAGCTCGGCGGCGCGCCCTGGTCGGCGCTTCAAGCCTCAGCCCAGTTTTCAAGCCAATACGCGCATACGGCGAGGGCAGTCAACTTGGGGAATGCCAGAGCCAGGCATTGGCATGGCCGTCCAGATGCAAGCTGCACGCGCCGCAGCGCAGAGCAAGGTCGGCCCTGGGGGCGCTCAGAAGTTGCCGGTCGTGGACTTGGAGAGGTCCTCCAGCGCGTGCACCGCCTTCAGCCGGGCTTGAACCGCCGGCGCAATCATCTCGATCGCATCACTGCCTGCCACAAACAAGCGCGGCGGTGACTGCATGCCCGCCAGTTGCACCAGGACCTGACCGAGCTTGTCCGGATCGCCAGGCTGCTGGCCGGCGTAGGGAGACCACATCTGCTGCGGGCTCACCTCGGTTGCGGCGTAGTCGTCAAAGCGCTGGGTCGGCCAATGGACATGGGCGGCGTCCAGCAGCGCCGTACGGAAGAAGCCCGGCTCGACGACGGTGACCTTGATGCCAAACTTCTCGACTTCCTCGGCGACTGCCAGCGAAAGCCCCTCAACCGCGAACTTGCTGGCGCCATAGGCAGCGCAGTGCTTCATGCCGACGACGCCAGCCACCGAACTCATGTTGATGATGTGGCCAGTGCGTTGCTTGCGCATGACCGGCAAGGCGGCCCGCATCACGTGACTCACGCCCCAGAAGTTGGTGGCGAACTGGCGCTGGATCTCTTGCGTCGTCAGCTCCTCGAAGTTGCCGACGAGGCTGTAGCCTGCGTTGTTCAGCACCACGTCGATCCGGCCGAACCTTGTCAGCGCCTGCTCGACAGCGGTCGCAGCCTGCGCCTCGTCGGAGACGTCCAGTTGGAGAATCTCCAGCTTGTCGGCCGCTGCGCCGCGCGGGGCGTTCCGGAGCTTCTCCACATTCCTGCCGGTAGCGACGACGCTGTCGCCAGCCGCCAGCGCCGCCTTCACGGTGCCGGCACCGATGCCGCTGCCCGCTCCTGTGATGAACCAAACTTTGCGCATGACGTGTTCCTTGTGATGACTTGATGATGTTTTGACTGTATGAAAAAACTCCTGAGAGAAAAATGGGGTATTGGCGCATGCCCTGTGAAGGTAAGCTTCAAGGTATGAAGCTGAGTCAACTTGACGGACTGATCGCGTTCTGGAAGGTCGCCGAACACGGCGGGTTCACTTCAGCATCTGCCGAGCTCGCGGTATCGCCCTCCGCGCTGAGCCAAGCCATCCGGCAACTGGAGAAGCGTTTGGGCGTGCGCCTGTTGAACAGGACCACGCGAAGCGTCAGCCTGACGGAAGCGGGTCAGGCCTACCTCGCACGTGTCGGCCCCGCCCTGGCGCAAGTGATCGATGCCGGGGACGAACTGAATGTCCTGCAGGGGATGCCCTCCGGCACATTGCGCTTGAATGCGGCAAGGGTCTCGATTGCACTGGTCCTGCGCCCGCTGCTGGAGGGTTTTCTCCGAGAGAACCCGCATGTCCGGCTCGAGCTGACCAATGATGAGGGTTTCGTCGACATCGTCGAGAAAGGCTACGACGCAGGCATCCGGTTTGGCGAGAGCGTGCATCGCGACATGGTCGCCGTGCCCATCGGAGAACCTATGACGGTGGCGGTGGTGGCCACCCCCGAATACCTGCGGCGTGTGCCGGCCCCCCGGCATCCGGACGATCTTGTGCGCCACAACTGCATCCGGCTGCGTTTTGCCTCCACAGGCGCGATCTACAAGTGGGAATTCGACGTAGACGGCCGCCAGGTGGGCTACGAGGTCGGCGGCAACCTCATCATCACCGACACGACGTTCAGCTTGGACATCGCGCTCGAAGGCGTCGGCTTGGCATACACCTTCGAGCAGTTGGCGCGGCCCTACATTCAGGCCAAGCGCTTGAAGCGTGTTCTGACCGAGTACTCGCCAACGTTTTCCGGCTTCTACTTGTACTACCCGAGCAGGCACGATCAGCCTTCGAAGCTGAAGGCGCTGGTTGAGTACGTCGGTCGGCGCGCCCCTTGACTAACTCTCGGCTTCCACGGCGTGACCAGACGAAAACCGTTCAGCGGGTCCGTTCCAGCATCTTGAAGCGCCTCTTCAGAAGGTCGTAAGCACCGGGGCCTTTTTCTTTTCGCGCAGAGCGCCCATAGTTGAGGGAGGGCGACCATTCGGCGTGACCAACCCCTCGGCCGGCAAGGGCCCAGCGCCGGCAAGCCTTTCCACTGACAAAAGGACAGCATGAGCACACTCAACATCAACGGCCGTCAGCGCTCGGTCGACGCCGACCCCGGCACCCCCATCCTCTGGGCACTGCGCGACTCGCTGGGCCTGACCGGCACCAAGTTCGGCTGCGGCGCTGCGCTGTGCGGCGCCTGCACTGTTCACCTGGACGGCCAGGCCATCCGCTCGTGCGTCACGCCCATCTCTGCGGCTGAGGGCAAGAAGATCACCACCATTGAGGCGGTCACCGACGGCAAGGACCGCGTAGGCGCGGCGGTTCACGCCGCCTGGGTCAAGCACGACGTGGCGCAGTGCGGCTACTGCCAGAGCGGCCAGATCATGAGCGCCACGGCCTTTCTCAAGTCGCGGCCCAAGGGCAAGCAGCCAACTGCCGCGGAGATCGATGGCGCCATGGCCGGCAACATCTGCCGCTGTGGTACCTACGCCCGCATCCGTGCGGCAGTGGCCGATGCCGCCAAGAGCCTTGTCTGAAGGAGCCACCATGTTGAACAGTACCGACCACCTTGAAATGCCGCGCGCCCTTCAACACCTGCTGGCCCGGGACCCAGCCGACCACGCCACCGCGCTGCCACGCCGCAGCTTCCTCAAGCTGGCCGGTGCCGGCGGCTTGGCTGGTCTTGCGTTGGGCGCCTTTCCGCACCTGGCGGCGGCGCAGGCCGCGGGCCAGGCAGCCGGTGGCCTGAAGCCGACGCAACAGCCGTCGGCCTTCGTGCAGATCGCTCCCAACGGCGAGGTCATCGTGACCATCAACCGGCTCGAGTTCGGTCAGGGTGTGCAGACTGGCTTGCCGATGATCCTGGCCGAGGAACTCGATGCCGACTGGCGCCTGGTGCGCAGCCGCAACGGTTCAGGCGACGCGGCCTACCTCGACCCGCTGTTCGGCATCCACCTCACCGGTGGATCGCACTCGATCAAGAACAGCTTCACGCAATACCGCGAACTCGGCGCGCGGGCCCGGGCGATGTTGCTGTCGGCGGCGGCAGCGCGCTGGAACGTCGATGTGAGCACGCTGCGCACGCAGGCTGGCTGGGTGCTGGGCCCGGCGGGTGGCAAGGCGGCGGGCCTCAAGGCGAGTTACGGTGAACTGGCTCAGGCCGCGATGGCCTTGCCCGTGCCCGAGAAGGTCACGCTGAAGGACCCCAAGGACTTCCGCATCATCGGCCGGCCCACCACGCGCCTGGATGCGCGTGCCAAGAGCAGCGGGCGGCAGGACTTCGGCATCGACATGCGCCTGCCCGGCCAACTGACGGCGGTGGTGGCGCGTCCGCCGGTGTTCGGCGCCAAGCTTGCGTCGGTCGACGACACCGCCGCGCGTGCCATCAAGGGCGTGAAGGCCGTGCTGCGCATCCCGGGGGACCGAGGCGGCGAAGGTGTCGCTGTGGTCGCCGACGGCTATTGGCCCGCCAAACAGGGCCGCGACGCGCTCAAGCTGCAGTGGAACACCGCCAGCGTCGAGAAGGTGGACAGCGAACGCCTGCTGGCCCAGTTCCGTGACATGGCTGGCCAATCCGGGCCCCGTGCGTTCGATGCCGACATGGCGCCGCTGGCCACCGCACCGCAGCGACTTGAGGCCGAGTTCGTCTTCCCCTACCTGGCGCATGCGCCGATGGAGCCGCTGAACTGCACGGTGAAGCTGTCGGACGGTGGTGCTGAACTCTGGGTTGGCACGCAATCCCCCGGCCTGGACGCTGCTGCCGCCGCGGGTGCGCTCGGCCTCAAGCCCGAGCAGGTGACGATGCACGTGCAGACGGCAGGCGGCGGCTTCGGCCGGCGCTTCGTGGGTTCGAGCGACTATGTGGTCGAGGCCTGCGCGGTGGCCAAGGCCACCCGCACCGCCGGCCTCAACGCACCGGTGCGCACACTCTGGAGCCGCGAGGACGACATCAAGGGAGGCTACTACCGCCCGATGCACCTGCACCGCGCACGCATAGGCTTTGACGAACGCGGCAACGTGCTGGCCTGGGATCACGTCATCGTCGGGCAGTCCATACTGGCGGGTACGGTGTTCGAGCAATTCCAGGTGAAAAACGGCATCGACGCCTCGGCCACCGAGGGCATGCAAAAGCCATACGACGTGCCGATGCGCCTGACCGTGCACCACCCCAGGGTGA
>JANOBL010000441.1:0-5093 GCA_031411635.1 Betaproteobacteria bacterium | reverse complement strand
GGGCTCGCTGGCGTTGCCGGCGAACACCCGGCTGCGGCGCGGGAACCCGCTGCCATCCAGCGCCATGGCCAGGGTCACCAGCGGGCAGTCGCTGCGCTTTTCCTTGCTATGCCCGCGCTTGGCCTTGCTCACGCCCGCGGCAACGCCCTCGAAGTAGGTGTTGGTGAGGTCGTACAGGGTGATCGTCTCGCCGAAGCCGAAGAGGGTCTGCGCCTGCGCGAACAGGTGGTCCTGCAAGGCCTCGCGGTGCTTGTACAACGCGTCCGAGGCGCGGTACAGACGGTTCAGGTCCATCGCCTCGTAGTCGCAGCCGATCAGCTCACCCAGCGCCGAGCGCTGCTGCAGCCAGGCGTGCGTGGCCAGCTCGCTGCCGGGGTGGGCCATGCGGCCAACGATGTTGCCCACCGCAGCGGCGATCTGCGGGCGGTTCAAGCCCAACTCGGCCAGCTTGTCCTCGAACCCACACTGGCGCATCACCGACAGCGCGGCATGCTCCACACCCACGCTGCGCGGGCGCACCAGATCGAGCGAGTCGAGATCGACCTCCTGGTATCGACCCACCTCGCTTGGGTCCGCCTTGGTGGCTGCGGTGGCTGCGGTGGGGGCGGTCGTGGTGCTCGCCGCCGAGGGCTGCAACGCAATCAACTGCGCGGCATAGCGCTGTGCGAGGGCTTGGCCCGCATCGGACAACGTGGCATCGAGCAAACCGGCTTGGCCGCGCAGCAACTCGTCAATGCGTGCACCCAGCGCGGCCCACTCTTGCTGGGGCAGATCGAAGCGACTGCCCAGGTTGAGCAGCGTGGTTTGTTTCACCGTGCCGCCCACACGAGCGGACTGCACCAGGCGGTAGGTGGTGTAGGGCTCACCGTCAGTGCGGTTGCGGGTCTGGGTGCGCCGGATGAACATGCTTCGATGGTGCACGAAGCAACGGCCAACGGATCACTTGTTACACTATATTATGGCACTACATTTCACTTTCGGCGCAAAACCCAGCATCCATGTGGGCTAGCGGCCGGTCGGGTCGGGAAATGAGACAAATGTTGACAAACTTGGGCTAGGTGATGCCCACGACGATGCCCTTGATCTTGGCCGCCACTTGGCTGATGGCATGCGCCACCAGGCTGATGTTGCCGGTGGCCAGCACCTGGACCCCAGCGCCGATGTTGAGCGTACTGGTGGCGCTGCCCTTGATGGCGCTGGCAAATTTGCCCTTCCATTGGTCAAGGTGCCAAAGTTGGCCAGCGCATTGCTGGGCAAGGCTCCGGCCAGCGAGGTGAACACGCTGCCGGCGGTGGGCGATTGGCCCGGGCTGCCCGGATTGACCACCGAGTTGGGCAGGATGCCCTTGACCTCGGCAAATCGCACCAGCTCATTGACCAGCGACAGGTCAGAGCCGGGCGTGAAGCTGATGTGCAGCGTGCGGCCGTTGACCGAGATGGTGTCCACCAGGAACATCGCGCTGTTTTCTTGCACACCGTCCACCACGATCTTGCGGCCGGCTACAAAACCGTCGTCCAACCAGCTTCCGCTGCCCCGGGTGATGGTGCCGGCGGCCGCATCAAACACCAGCAACGGGTTGGCCAGCGAGGCGATGCAGGTGACCTCGGCCACCTGCGAGGCATCGGTGGTGAAGCCGGTGAAGCCGGGCAGCGCCACCGTCAGCGTGCTGCCACTCAAGGCCGCAATCACAAACGCGCCGTCGTTGCTGTTGACCGTGTCGTCGGGCAGGCTGCCGTCGATGCTGATCTGCTGGCCCACCGCAAAGCCGTCGTCGGCCCAGTTGCCGGCCCAGTTGCCGGCCCAGTTGCCGGCCGAGCGGGTGATCGTGAAGCCGGCAAAGTTCAATGTCACCGCGTTGACCTGGCCCAGGCTCATGGCCACGCCCGACTCGGCCACCAGGCTGGCCTGCACCGTCAGCGTGGCGCCGGATTTGGCGGTGATCGCGTAAAAGCCGTCATTGGCGGTGGAGCCGGTGACCGACAACTGCTGGCCCACCGCAAAGCCCGCCGCCCAGGTGCCCGAGGCCAGGGTGATGCTGCAGCCCGAGAAGCTGGCATTGGCGGTGAATTCGTCTTGCAGCGGCGCGCCCCGGGTGGGCTGGCCCCCTTCGAGTGAGTTGACGCTGGTGACATCGGCACGCTGCGCCAGCGCATTGACCTGGCCCCGCGCTGCCGTCAACGTGATGGTGCTGGCGTTGACGCTGGCGATGCGGTAGCTGCCGTCGTTCAACGCGCTGTCGGTGGCGCTGATCTCCTGGCCCACGACAAAACCATCGGCCAGCCAGCTTCCACCAGCATCGCTGCGGGTGATGGTGTCGGCCGTGCCGCTATCGGCAAAAGTAAGCGGCACATGGCCGTCCAGCGTGACGCTGGCATCCACCACCGCCAGCGGGATGTCGCCGGGTGAGCCCTGGGCGGTGGCGCGCACATTCGCCAGGTTGCTTTGCTGCACCAGGGTGTCGGCCGGCCGCAAGGTGACGGTGATGGCGCTGAGGCTGACGACCAGGTATTCACCGTCGTTGTCGCCGTCGGTGTCGGCATCGGCGCTGTCGGGTGTGCCGCTGATGCTCAGGGTTTGCTAGGGTTTGAAGCCGTCGGTCAGCCAGCTTCCCGTGCTGCGCACGATGGTGTCGGCGGCCGCACCGTTGTCGTTGAAGCTGATGTTGCTGGGCGTGTTGATGATCACCTCCTCCAGCAGCGGGCTGGCAATGGTCTCGGTGGTCAGCGCCGCAGTGCTGCTGAGCGTGATCACGCTGGCGCTGACGGCGGCAATCTGGAAGTAGCCGTTGTTGCTGGCCGTGCCTTCCACCGTGATGGTCTGGCCGATCGCAAAACCCTCCGCCAGCCAATCACCGCCCACGTCGCTGCGGGTGATGGTGTCGGGGTTGTTGCCACCGGCATCGGCAAAGACTACCGACACACCCTCAGGCAGGGCCGGCACGAAGATGCCCACAAGCTGCGCCGGGTTGAAGCCCTGCAGGGCAATCTCGTCAATCTCAAAGTCCGCTTGCCGACCGTTGCTGCTGTTGGCCTGCAAGCTCACGCTGGCGCCTTGCAGCGTGGCATTGGCGCCGATGCTGAGGCTGGCGCTGGCGTTCAGGCTCTGGAAGATGGGGGTAACGGTGGTCCAGGTCTTGGCAAAACCCACGTCGGTCGTCAGGCTGATGGCGCCGCCGGTCTGGATCAGCGCCGCATCGGCCAACGTCAAGTTGCCACCGGTGTTGACGCTCAGGCTGCCGGCAAGCTGCACATTGCCATCGATGCGCAGCGCATCCACGTCGTTGACCACCAGCGCAAAGCTGCCCAGGCTGCGCTAGTCGGCGGTGTGGATGCGGTCGTTGCCAAAACCGGTGTTGATGGTCAGCGTCTTGCCCGCCGGCACGTTGAACAAGAAACTTTCGAACGCACCCAGGCCCGGGGCAGCGATGTTGGACAACAGCGCCAGCTTGCCGCTGCCAGCGTCAAAGCTCAGTGTGGCATCGTTGTCGTCAGCGGTCAGCGGTCAGCGGTCAGCGTGACGCTGACATTGCCGGCGCCATCGGTGCCCACCGTCACCGGCTCCAGGCCTTCAAACGCGGTGCTCACGCCGCCCGCCAGCACCACGCCGGAATACGGCCCGCTGGCGCTGTAGGCCAGATCGGGTGCACCGCTGAGGGCGATCTTCAGCGTGTCGTAACCGCCGGCGCCGCCGTCCACCCCACCGTCCAGCACGCCGCCGTCCAGCAGCACAAAGGTGTCGTGGTTGTCGGATGCGCCCACCAGGGTTTCGATGCCGCTGAAAACCACCGCCCCCAACCGCCCGGCGTTGGCGCCGTCCACCTGCCAGTCGGTATCGCTGGCCTGGCCATGCAGCACATCGTCACCGGCGCCACCGTCCAAAACGATGGGCGCGCTGACATCGATGAACTCAAACTGGTCCGCACCGTCACAGCCTTGCACCGCGATGTTGTGCACGCCAGCCTGGGCATTGCCAAACTGCTGCAACAACCCACCCACCGAGAGATCGACGATCACGCCGCCATCGGCCGCCACACCGGTTTGCCGCAGCACCAGGTGGTCGGCACTGTCGCTCAACTGGGCCGTCAGCAGGCCGCCGCGCCCAACACGGCCGAGATGTCGGCCGACAGCAGCACCCGGGGCTCGATCGCCTCGAGCTGAAAATCGTTTTGCGCCTGCGCCTGCGCCGCGCTGCGGCGGCGGCCGGTGGCTGCTTTTTTTGATGCACCGCCTGCCGCTGGGGTTGTGGTGCCCGCGGCGCCAGCCAGCCAGCCATCATTCGGTCAGCCCACGCAGCAACTTTGAAGGCCGGTTTGCACGGGCCAAAACCTTGCGTACAGCACTGCGAACGGACTTCATGGCACTCACTCCCGGTACATCGGGCCTGACCGCCCGACACCGCTGCAGCGGCACCAGACACAGCGCCTTGCACATTTGTGCACGACGCCAAGCCCACCATCGGCATCACGGCAGGCCTTTTTGAAGCGACGATTTGTGCCCGATAAAGTGATAAAAGTTTCTAATTTCTGTGAGAAGAACTGCCTGGCGCGCAGGCTGCGAGCGTCAATTTCAAGCGGGTCGGAGCGACAACGCTGCCACCACCTCCACCGGTGCCTGCACCAGCTCGATCAACACGCCCTCGCCACCCAGCGGAAACTGCTCGTTGCCCTTGGGGTGGATGAAGGTGATGTCGTGGCCGGCGGCACCCTTGCGGATGCCACCCGGCGCAAAACGCACACCCTGGGCCGCCATCCACTCAACCGCCTTGGGCAAATCGTCCACCCACAGCCCCACATGGTTCAGCGGCGTGGTGTGCACCGCCGGCTTTTTGTCGGGGTCGATCGGCTGCATCAAGTCCACCTCCACAGCGGTGGGGCCGCTGCCCAGCGCGCAGATGTCTTCATCGACGTTTTCGCGCTCGGACACAAACCTGCTCTTGACCGTCAGCCCCAGCATGTCCACCCACAGGTTTTTGAGCTTTTGCTTGTCGGGCCCACCGATGGCGATCTGCTGGATGCCGAGGATGCGGAAGGGCTTGGTCTGCATGTTCAGGCGAAGCTGAGGATGGGTTGGTCGACGGCCAGGCTCTCGCCCTTG